>NZ_JBHUUX010000006.1:3649-182709 GCF_042670845.1 Promicromonospora sp. NPDC057138
GTCGGGCTCGTACCGGTCAGGGTTGGCCTCGGCCAAACGCCGGTGAGTGGCGACGGCCTCCTCGATGACCGGCACCGCCTCCACCACACGCCCCATCCCCGAGAGGTTGGGGCAAAGGTTGCTCAACGACCTGGCGAGATCGGGCTCGTACCGGTCGGGGTTGGCCTCCGCCAAACGCCGGTAGGTGGCCACGGCCTCCTCGATGACCGACACCGCCTCCACCACACGCCCCATCCCCGAGAGCAGGACGCCGAGGTTGCTCAGCGAGGCAGCGAGTTCGGGCTCGCACCGGTCGGGGTTGGCCTCCGCCAAACGCCGGTAGGTGGCCACGGCCTCCTCCGTGGCCGACACCGCCTCCACCGCACGCCCCACCTTCCAGAGGTCCTTGCCGAAGTTAGTTAGCGAGGCAGCGAGTTCGGGCTCGTACCGGTCGGGGTTGGCCTCCGCCAAACGCCGGTAGGTGGCCACGGCCTCCTCGGTGACCGGCACCGCCTCCACCACACGCCCCACCTCCGAGAGCAGGACGCCGAGGTTGCTCAGCGAGGTAGCGAGTTCGGGCTCGTACTGCTCGGGGTTGGCCTCGGCCAAACGCCGGTGGGCGGCGAAGGCCTCCTCGATGACCGGCACCGCCTCCACCACACGCCCCACCTCCCAGAGCGAGACGCCGAGGTTGCTCAACGACCTGGCGAGATCGGGCTCGTACCGGTCGGGGTTGGCCTCGGCCAAACGCCGGTAGGTGGCCACGGCCTCCTCGGTGGCCGACACCGCCTCCACCACACGCCCGACCCCCGAGAGCTGGGTGCCGAGGCTGGTCAGCGACCTGGCGAAGTCCAGCTCGTTCTCTGGGTGGCCGCGCGCAAGCTCGAGCCGCCGTTGGGCCAGGAGCAGGCCGGTCGGCGCCATGCGGGCTGACGGGTAGGGGATCGCGGCAGCGACAGCTTGGAGGGTCGTGGCGTCGGCGGGCAGGTGGGCGGCGAGGTCGTCGGCCAGGTCACGGATCGTGGCGTGGTGGTCGTGACGGGCAGCGTCAGTAACGACGCGGGCGAGCACGGTCATCGCGTTGACTGCCTGTGCGGCGGCGAGGTTCTCCAGCAGGGCCGCCTTGCGTCGCTGGCCGGTGTGATCGTCTGGGTGTTGGAGGGTCGTGATGATGAGGTGCTCGGCGAGGCGGTCCGGCTGGAGCGGGGCGACCCACCTGTGGGGGTCGGTGGATGGGTAGGTCGACTTCAGCCAGAACGCGACCCGCTCGGAGTCGGGCAGGTCAGTACTGGGGCCCTGCCCGCTGAAGGTCTGCATCACACGTACGACCAGCTCGGTCGCCTGTTCCTGGTCGTCAGCGCCGAGGAGTGCGACCGCAGCAAGCAAGACCTCGCGCATCGGTCCGGTCAGCGACACGCCCAAACCGGCCGACCGGGCGGTGGTCTCCCAGTGCCCGGCCTCGTGACGCAGCAGTTCGTCCAGGACGTCCGCCACGCTGACGGTCTCCTGTTCCGCACCGGACCCGGGCCCGTCCTGACGCAGGACGGCTACCAGGCTCGCAGCCGTCAGATCCAGGGCGCGGGCTCCCTCCGCACCGGTGACGCCTACGACGGGTACCGGCAGGTCCAAGACACCGGCGAACGCCTGCGCCGCGGCATCGATAAGTACCCGTGCGGATACATCCACATCGGCCAGATCGGCCCCAGCCCACGCTGGGGCCAGGAGCGCCCCGAGGTCGCCGGGAACACCGGTCAGCTCGCCCCACCAGGCACCCGCGGTACGGGCGAGCATCAAGACGCGGACAGTACCGTCGACGTCCAAAGCTTCCTCCAGCAGGCCCCTCAGGTAGGGCCGGGCATCGGCGTAGTCGACTACGACCAGCAGCGGCTGGTCCGGGTAAGCGTCGCGCGCGTCGGCGACGAACCCGGCCTCCTGGTCCCGACCGACGGTCACCGACTGCCAGCGGGGCCCAACATCAAGAGGCAGGTCGGCAAGGGCACCCTTGAGCTCAACGGCAAGACGCGACTTACCGACACCACCAGCAGCCGTGATCAACCGATACCCCACATCCGACGGGTAACGCGGATCAGCCGTCGTGCACCAAACAACCAGATCGGCAAGATCCCGGTCACGTCCCAGGAACGGGACCAGTCTGCGGGCTGGTGACAGCAAGGACGCCGGACCCGCGGGAACCCGCACCTGGCGCCGGGCAAGCTCGGTCCTGCGGGCCTCGGCCCGGGCGGCCTCAGCCTCCCGTTCCCGACGGGCGTCCTCGGCACCGCGTTCCTCGTCCTCACGCCGCTTCTTGGACCGCTCGAACGGCTGCTCGACGATCCAGGTCAGTCCCGCAGTGGCGACAGCAACTGCCGCCACGACGATCGGCGGAGCTTCCTCGGGAACCAGCGCAAGCAGGCCGAGCCAGACCGCGGCACCGACCGCGACAGCGACCGGAACCCACACGGTGAGCTGACGCCCGAAACGCGCGTGACGCAATGGCCGCATGGCAAGCAACCGTAGCGCCACGCCCATCGCCACGACCAGCAACAACCATCGCGAAACGCGGGACGCCGAAATGAGCCCCTGGGCCCTCGGCTGCAGGAAGCCCATCTTGCACACCCATCCGGCAGGTCGCTCACACCTCTTGGACGGGACCAATGCCGCCCAAGCCCAAGGACACCTCGGGATCTCACCGCGCCCCACGACACGAAGAGAACCGCTCATGACCGAGGAAAGCGACAACTTCAATGCACGCTCCGCGCCAGCAGCCCTTCGAGACCTGGGCCATCTGTGGCCCTACGGCCACCGACTGGGTGACAACAACGCCGCAGAAGGGACAACTCGATGGACTCCCTACATACGCACCATCTGCTGGTTCCGGATCGGTCCGGCACGGCGACCGAGCCGCTGGCCCTGGCCGTCGAGCGCGTTCCACGGGGCGGGGTGGCGCTCGATTGGAAGGCCTTGGGCTGACCAGATGCGGTCAGCGATCGCATCGGCCCCAGTCCGGCAGGCACCGTGGACGAGTACCGCATCACAGGGTCGGCCGTTCTCGTTCCACCATGCCTGCAGCTCTGACCGGATCGTGCCCTCGTCCGACCAGTCGCGCGATCCGGTCACGAGCACCCGTGCTGCCGAACGGCGGTGGTCGGCCGACCCGGGCACCGCCGGCTCGGCGACCGTTGCTGGGGGTGTGCCGACTACAACCCGCGATGGAACGCTCATGACATGTCGATGTGCGGTGCCCGACGCGCTCGGTTTCACCCGGGTGACAGCAGTGCGTATGGTGCGTTGACCAGGGTGTTCAGGTTGGGCGCCCCGTAGACTCGCGGACGTGGCAGCCGATGATGATTCCCGCCTTCCGGCGGAGGCCCGCGCCCGTGTACGCATCGACGCCCAGCTCGAGGCCGCCGGGTGGATCGTTCAGGACGGCAGTGCGCTGAACCTGTTCGCCGGCCAGGGAATCGCGGTTCGCGAGGTGATCATGGCGGCGGGGCATGGCCGCGCCGACTACCTGCTGTACGTGGACCGTCGTGTAGTTGGGGTGATCGAGGCTAAGCCGGTGGGCACCACGCTGTCCGGTGTGGAGTGGCAGTCCGCGATGTACGCCACCGGCCTGCCGGAACAGCACCGCAAGCGCGCCACCCTGGTTGAGGACCGCCTGCCGTTCGTGTTCGAAGCGTCTGGCACGGAGACGCACTTCACCAATGGCCTGGATCCGGACCCGCGCGCCCGGAAGGTTTTCAGTTTCCCGAAGCCGGCGGCGTTGGCTCGCTTCCTTCGTGCTGCTGACGAGTCGCCGGGCGAGTCGACATGGCGGGCAAAGGTCCGGGCGATGCCGCCGTTGGACGAAACGCTCTTGCGGCCGGCGCAGGTCGAGGCGATCAACAACACCGAGCAGTCGCTCTCGCAGCAGAGATTCGATCGGTCCCTTGTGCAGATGGCGACCGGTGCCGGCAAGACCTTCACTGCGGTCACCCTCGCTTACCGACTGCTGAAGCATGGCGGGTTCTCCAAGGTGCTGTTCCTGGTGGACCGCAACAACCTGGCCGACCAGACTCTCGCTGAGTTCCAGAACTACACGACCCCGGACGACGGGCGTCGGTTCGCAGAGATCTACAACGTCGACAAGCTCACTGGAGCTGGCATGCTCGCCAGCTCAAACGTCGTGATCTCTACGATCCAGCGCGTGCACTCGGTGCTGCGCGGCAAGGACGTCCCCGACTCTGACGACCCACAGCTCGACGAATTCGTCCCCGACAAGCCGGTCACGGTTCAGTACAGCTCTGATCTGCCACCCGAGACGTTCGACCTGGTCATCGTCGATGAGGCCCACCGTTCCATCTACGGTGTCTGGCGTGGGGTGCTGGACTACTTCGACGCCCACGTCGTCGGACTCACGGCCACGCCAGGCAAGCAGACGTTCGCATTTTTCCGCCAGAACCTGGTCTCGCAATACACGTATCAGGAGTCGGTGTCCGACGGCGTGAATGTCGACTTCGACATCTACCGCATCAAGACCCAGGTCACCGAGCAGGGTGGCCTGCTCCCGGCCGGGATGGTGGTCCCCAAGATCGACCGCCGCACCCGCGTCCAGCGCATCGAGGCCCTGGACGAGGACGTGGAGTACACCAGCCCCCAGCTCGACCGTGCGGTGACGAACCCGAACCAGATCCGCCTGGTCCTGGAGACCTTCCGCGAGAAGCTTTTCACGGAGATCTTCCCCGGACGGTCGGCGGTGCCGAAGACGCTGATCTTCTGCAAGGACGACGCCCACGCCGAGCAAGTCGTCACCACGGTGCGCGAGGTGTTCGGCAAGGGCAACGACTTCGCCGCGAAGATCACCTACAACGCCCGCGACCCCAAGGCTGCCCTGCAAGCGTTCCGCACGTCGGCGAAGCTGCGTGTCGCCGTGACGGTGGACATGATCGCCACTGGTACGGACGTCAAGCCGCTGGAGTGCGTGTTCTTCATGCGAGATGTGAAGACGGCCCACTACTTCGAGCAGATGAAGGGCCGCGGTGCCCGCACGATCGCCGCGGCCGACTTCCAGGCTGTCACTCCCGACGCTGCCGCCACGACCAAGACGCGGTTCGTGATCGTCGATGCCGTCGGCGTCACCGAGCACGACTTCGTAGAGCCGCCTCTGAACCGGGACCGGAGCGCGTCCCTCGACAAGCTGCTGAAGAAGGCCGCATCGCTGACGATCACGGAGTCCGAGGTGGCCACCCTGGCCTCGCGACTGGCGGCGCTGGAGCTGCAGTTGTCCGACGGCGAGCGGACCGAGCTCAACGCTCTCACCGATATTCCGCTCAAGCGGGTGGTGCGTGGCCTTGTCGACGCCGTCGACCCCGACATGCAGGCTGCCGCGGTCGAAGCCGCAGGCACTGGAAGCGACCCGAATGCGATTGTCGATGACCTGATCGAGAGAGCGATCGAACCGCTGGCCGCGAACCCGGAGCTGCGCGCCCGGATCCTGGAGATGCGCCGCAGCCACGACCAGATCATCGACGAGGTCACGCCCGACGTGCTACTCGATGCGCATGGCGTGGTGGACCCAGATCGCGCTAGGTCGGTCGTCGAGTCGTGGACGGAGTACCTGAATGAGCACCGCGACGAGATCACAGCGATCCAGATCCTGGACGAGGCCAAGGCTGGAGGTGTGCCGTTCGCCGCGATCAAGGAACTCGCTGACCGCATCGCCCGGCCCCCGCACAACTGGACCCCGGACCTGATCTGGGCCGCCTACGAGCAGGTTGACGCTGGCAGGGTCCGACACAGGGACAGGTCGCGGCTGACCGACGTTGTGTCACTGGTCAGGTTTACGCTCGGAGCTATTGACGAGCTCGTGCCCTACGCGGAGCTAGTCGCCTCTCGCTATTCCGGGTGGCTCCTTGCTCAGGAGCAGGCCGGGACCAGGTTCTCTGACACGCAAAGGTGGTGGCTCGACCGCATGGTCGACGTGATCTCCAACTCCGCCGGCATCACCGCCGACGACCTCGACGAAGCACCCTTCACCGATCGGGGCGGCGTCGACGGCGCGCTGCGCGATCTCGGTGACGGCGCTGGCGAACTGCTCGAGGAACTCAACAAGGAGCTGACGGCGTGACAGTTCGGGCAGATGCGGTCAGCGATATCTGCGAGGTGGTTTCGGGCCCAGCGTTCACCAGTCGTGACTTCAAGGGGCCAGGAGAGGGGATCCGGCTTCTGCGCGGTGAGAACATCGAGCCCGGTGCGTTGCGTTGGACCAAGACACGGACCTGGCCAGATGGGCTTCTTGCAGGATACGAACACCTTCTCGTTCAACCGGGCGATCTCATTCTTGGGATGGACCGCCCGATCATCTCCGCAGGGCTGAAACTCGCGACCGCACGGGCTGAGGACCTCCCAGCGCTCCTGGTGCAGCGTGTTGCGCGGATACGGCCGCTAAAGGTCGACGGGCGATACCTGAGCTACTGGCTCAGCAGTCCCGAATTTGTGAGTCATCTCAGGCGCGCGGCCACGGGCACGCAACTGCCACATGTGACTCTGCGAGATATTCGTGAGTTCCGGGTCCCGCGCTTTGGAGCGGAGAAGGAACAGAGGATCGTCGAGATCCTCGAAGACCACCTCTCCCGCCTCGATGCCGCGGACAACGGGATTGCGACCTCAGCTCGTCGGCTCGTTGCGTACCAAAGGTCGTTGCGCCAACAGGCGGTAGACGCCCCCGGCAGCCCAATGGTGCCGTTAGCGCGGATGGTCAGTGGAGTTGGGGCCGGCAGGTCACTTGGCGGCGCGGCTCCACCAGCCGGTCCTGATGAGTGGGGGGTCATCAAGGTAAGTGCGATGACGTGGGGTGAGTTCCGGGCGCACGAGAACAAGCGCATTCCCGCAGACCAGGCCGACGCCCGGTACGAGATCCTTCCTGGCGACTTGCTGGTGAGCCGTGCGAACACGGCCGCATACGTCGGGGCCAGCGTACTTGTCGGAGACGTTCGGTCGCGGCTGCTATTGAGCGACAAGAGCCTTCGGCTGGTGCCCAGGCCGGGCGTGAACGCGAAGTGGTTGAACGAGGTTTTGCAGTCACCACGTGTGCGACACCAGATCACCGCCCTTGCGACGGGGACCAAGGAGTCGATGCACAATATCTCCCAGAAGGCTCTGCTGTCGGTGTCTGTCCCGAACTCCTCGGAGGACGAACAGGCCGCTGTCATTGATGCGATCGAAAAGGGAGTCAGGTCCAGTAGAGGCATGGAGCGCGCCCTCGATGCCGCGGAACGGAGAAGTGCCAACCTGCGTCGTTCACTGCTGGCGGCCGCGTTTTCAGGACGTCTGACGGGCCGGTTTTCGGATCTGGAACTGGCAGACGAGACGTCGGCGACGGTGGAGCCCGAACTCGTATCCGTCGTTGGGCAGAAAGAGGCCATGCTCTGGTGAGCGGTAGAAGTTGGGCAACTGCCGATGGCGTGAGCTATACAGACTGGGAGAATCGTGGTGTCCAGTAACGGCGCAATGCACGACGGTCGCGGGATATCCCCGTATGGAGAAAGGAAGAGCCGTGGCTGACGCTCGCCGGTTGGTGGACAAAATCTGGTCGTACGCGCACGTGCTGCGGGACGACGGTGTGGGCGTCATCGAGTACACCGAACAGTTGACGTTCCTGTTGTTCTTGAAGATGGCGCACGAGCGGGCGACGCGGAAGCTGAAGCCAGAACAGGTCGTGCCGGAGGAGTTCTCGTGGCAGAGGCTGCTGGACGCCGAGGGCGCTCAGCTGGAGCTGGTTTACACGCAGATCCTTCAGGGGCTAGGTAAGCAGCCGGGGACGCTGGGCACGATCTTCCGCAAGGCGCAGAACCGGATTCAGGACCCAGCGAAGCTCAAGCGGCTGATTCACGATCTGATCGACAAGGAGCAGTGGTCGCAGGCCGGCACTGACATCAAGGGCGACGCGTACGAGTCGCTGCTGGCTAAGGGTGCCTCGGACAAGGGCTCTGGGGCGGGGCAGTACTTCACGCCCAGGTCGATTATCTCGGCGATGGTCGACTGCGTGCGGCCCACCGTCGCGGACACGGTGGTGGACCCCGCGTGCGGTACGGGCGGGTTCTTGCTGTCTGCGCACGAGTTCGCGGCCCGGGGTGCGGAGTCGATGACGCCGCCGGAGCGGGACCACCTGCGCAATGGGTTCGCCCATGGCGTCGAACTGGTCGACGGGACGGCGCGGTTGGCGGCGATGAACCTGCTGCTGCACGGCATCGGTGAGGCCAATGGTGAGTCGCTGATCGAGGTGAAGGATGCCCTGACCGCAGACCCGGGGCGTCGGTGGTCGGTGGTGCTGGCCAACCCGCCATTTGGGACCAAGTCGTCGTTGCGATACGTCGGGGCCGATGGCCAGGAGGCGAGTGAGGACCGGGAGATCGAGCGGCAGGACTTCACGGTCACGACGTCCAACAAGCAGCTGAACTTCCTGCAGCACATCGCCACGATCCTGGACATCAACGGGCGCGCTGCCGTCGTCCTGCCGGACAACGTGCTCTTCGAAGGCGGTGCTGGTGAAGCGTTAAGGCGCCGGCTGCTGAATGACTTCGACCTGCACACGATGCTGCGCCTGCCCACCGGGATCTTCTACGCCCAGGGTGTGAAGGCGAACGTGCTGTTCTTCGACAAGAAGCCCGCGTCCGAGGAGCCATGGACGCAGAAGTTGTGGGTGTACGACCTGCGGACCAACAAGCACTTCACGCTCAAGCAGAACCCGCTGACCCGAGCCCACCTGGACGACTTCGTCGCCTGCTATGTCCCGGAAAAGTCGCGTGAGGAGCGTGTCGAGTCCGAGCGGTTCAGGGCATTCGACTACGACGAGCTGATCGCACGGGACAAGGTCAACCTCGACATCACCTGGCTGCGAGACGAGTCTCTTGAGGACCTCGACAACCTGCCGGCGCCTGAGATCATTGCCCGCGAGATCGTGGAGGACCTGACTGCGGCGCTAGTTGAGTTCGAAGCCGTGGCTGCGGCGCTAGAGGCTAACAGTGCGCCTGCATGACGCCACCAGGTCAAAGGCGAGCAGAGGGACCTGACGAGTCCTTGGGCGTGTCGGCCGTGCCGCCGTGTTGCGACCACCAGCGGGTGTAGGCGTCGATGCTGTCGGAAGGCGGTACCTCATCAAGGAGGCCGCGCAGGAGGCTTGCATCGCTGGCCGAGAGCCGAACAAGGGGGCGGCGCATCCGGACGGACCAAGCGTGCACAGATCGCCCGAAGGCATCCAACTCGTCGACCAGCGGCGCAAGTTCTATGCCCTCGCGAAGAGGGGTCAGTGGACCGATACTCAGATTGCAGCCGATCGGGAACTCACGGTCGCCGAACCTCGCCGGCTTGTCGAGAGGGACGGCCGGGCCGAGGACGGCTGCAGTGCCGATGACCCGCCCACGATCGCGGCCGGGATTCTTGAAGCAGGTGCGGGTTGTATACAGGAACAGTTCGTCGCCCTCCTCAAGCGCGGCGACCTCGGAACGACGCGTGCTAGGGAACGCAGTGCGGCCCTCCGTGAGAATCCAGCCGAGCGCCTCGCGGTCGCCGACCACGAGCAGATAGGACGTCATGCGCTGATCCTGCCAGGAGGCGGCGGTGAGTGTAAGAATTGGGAACTGTTGCGCGGGGACGCGTGTTCGTGCTGACCAGGCGACCAAAGTGGGAATCGCGGACTGGAAGATGTCTGATGCGGTCGATCAACCGCCCTCTCAAATCGGCGGACGTCTCTACGCTTGAGTGCAAGCCGAGTGTCGAGTTCGAGCGGTTCAAGTCGTTCAGCTACGACGCACTGAATGCCGGTACAAGGTCAATTGCGACATCACGTGGCCGCGCGACGCGTCCATCGAAGACTTCGACAACTCGCCAGCGCTGAGATCATCGCCCGCGAGATCGTCGAGGACCTGACCGAGGTGCTGGCTGAGCTCAAGGCTGTCGCAGCAGCACTCGAGGCGAGCAGTGCGCCTGACCGACTTGGCTTGCGCGCCGCTGGGACTTCGGCTGGAACCTGGGCCGCCGGCGTCACAGGCCCGCTCGTAGGTCGAGGACTGCGGCGGCGCGTGGGTCTTTGCGCTCCGTCCCGGTGTGCTCCGCGCCACTTTCTGAAGTCGAACCGGGTGTCGGGCTGGAACTGGCCATCAGCGCGCTCCCGCCCGGGCGGGTGGGGCGGCAGATCGTCGATCGCACCCCAATGCTCGTCATCGAGCGCTTCGAGGTCGCCCAGGACGTGGCCATTGGTGCCGATCACGTCGCCGGTGAGCCAGGTCCCGCCGGGCTGGTCGGAGTCCTCGAGGGTGAGGTAGGCAGCGTCAGGGTATTCGGCCAGCACCTAGGTTGCGAGGGTCTTGCATTCGGCGAGCTGGTAGAGGGCGCGCGATTCCAGGAAGACGCTCCGGGCCTGGTCGCGAATCAGCGATGGTCTGTGTTCAGGTCGATCGTCGCAAGTGATGGCGGAGACGGCGCTGCATAGTGACGCACTGCCCGGGCGAGCTCACTCACATCAAAGTGGACACCGATCTCTAGCCGGTCGGACGTCCACCACTCGGTGTCGGCTGCGACGCGTTCCACGATCTCAGGATCAGGGTGACCGAGAAGCGCCGTGACGGCTGTCGTAGTGGTCTCGACGACGTCGTCCGACCAGTAGTCGTCTGCGCCTGGGATGCCGCCCCAGGGGTCGGCGACGGGATAGATGCCGGCATGTTCCAGAGCGTTGCGCAGTGCGGGGACGTCGGCTGCCGGAAGGGCCGACGTGCTGGATAGGTGATCAACGGCGAACTGCGGCTCGGGCAGCGGGGACGGTGCGAACTGGCCGCCGGTGGAGTCAGGCGACCCGGCCGGCTGCCGCGAGGGAACGGACGTGTTCATGCTTGGGTGGAGTGCGGTTGGGATTCTGGATACCGGGCTCATGCGGGCGGCGGGTCAGTGTCACCATCGAGGCTTGCGGACCGCCGATCGAACCGGTCGCATCCGGTGAGGGCCGCGGTGGCCGGCGGCGCGGGCGCAGCGCAGAGCGGAGTCGTACTCGACCTCTGGGCAGCATTGGATGGCTCGCGGGTGACGATCCTTGGCCAGGGCTGGCGAGATCTCGGGATCAACCGGTGTCACGGCGCCGGGACCAGCGGGTGCTTCAGCGCCGGGTGCATCCACGGGTCGTTGGTTCGTGTCGGGGTCCATGGACCGGTGAAGTGCGGGGCAGCCCCTTAGCTGGTCCCGCTCGCGATGCCGGCGAGCTGCCCGCCGATCTGCTGCGATGCGCGGGAGTGAATGGTCCTGGCCCGGACGTAGGCGACCCGTGCCGATTGGCAGATCTACTCGTCTTCACCATCAGTTAGCCTGGCAGGCTCGTCCTCCAGAGTCACGCCGGTGAAAGTTTCGCCCTCGTACGGGGTTGCGACGACGAACTCGCCTACTCCGGCACTGTGTGCTCGTCGGGGGTCGGTTCACGATCGGGCTCAGGAGAAGGAGTCGTGTCCTGGTCGGTTCCTCCTTGCTTATAGAGATCCTGAGCGCCCTGCTCGGTGATCCCCAGTGCCCGGCCGATCTGCTCCCAGGTGGCGCCGTCCTCGCGCGCTGCCTGCATGGCCTGCCAACGGCCGTCGATCAGATATTGGACGACGGCGGCGTTGGCGCCCAGCGCGTAGAGCGCAGGCACCCTGGGCATGTCATCGAGCCGACGACGTAGGGCAGCATCGGCGGCCGGGTCCGGATACCACCTCGGTCGTTCGAGTGCCCGGGCGTGCCTGGCCCGCGCTTCGTAGGTCTCCCACACCTCGAGGTACTGGCTGGCGATGGGCCCAGCGGCACGTAGGTACTCCGGCTCTCCGGGAATCTCTCGAGGGTCAACCGCGTGTGTGAGCTCTTCGAGCCGGAGTATGTCGAACTGGTGGGGGTTCGGTGCCGTCACATCATTGTCGTCCGCCATGCGTCAAGTTCACTTGGCGTATCTGAGGTTCGTCAAGGCAGCTTTGACGAACCTCAGATGCACCAGCGTAGTCAAGCCGTGCCTGCTGCGTCGTCGCTTCGACGCCAGCCTCCCGAACGCTCGGCCGTGTATCGGACGGGGTTGGGAAACACGGCCTTAAGGAGTGCGAACCCGATAGCTGAGCTGCAATGCTTCGCCGACCTGGTGTACGAGGTGTCATCCCTGGTCGAGCATGCTCGCGATCCTCTCGCGGACACTGTCGAAGGCGAAGGACTCGACCTCCACGGTCAGCTGGTCCGCGCGGTCGTACAAGGCCCGCAGGTAGGCGGTCACCGATTCCAGCTGCTCAGTCGTGAACTCCGGGCCGGCGTCGTCCTCGGCACCCCACGCGACGGCTACCCCGCCGTTGTGCTCTTGCCTGACGACCGCGTGGCGTCGATCGACGGAGACGTACATCTCGACGCCGTTCAGCCCTTGCTCAACGGCGGTCACCTCGGGTAGCAGGAGGTCGTCAGGCCAGACTGGCAGCGCCGTGTCGAACTGGTAGTCGTCGGGGACGTGTGCGTCTGCTGCCACGTTCGCGCCCATGCCCCGGTGTTCCATCTCTGCTGCCCGAGCGGCGAGCAGCCTCTTGATCAACTTGTCGCGGGCGTCACTGCCGAGCAGGGAATGCAGAGTGTCGGCCGCGCGCAGGATCGCGTCGTCGGGCAGCTCCTGCTCAGGGTCGTACGGGGCAAGCGAGATCGACGAAGCCTCGGGACGTGCATCGGCCATGAACTGCCCGCCGCTCGAGTCGGGGGCGCCGGCGAGCTTGCGAAGTGCAGTGATCGTCATGCCGCGTGGATGTGCGGCTTGGGCCGGTGTCACGTTCCCCACGGGACACACCGACAGATGTATTCCGTCAGTTGACGCGCATGCGCCGCCAATCTGAGCGAGAATCTGTGAGTGGTGGGTGAAACCTCGTAGCCAGGGTGATCCCCCATCGCAGCTCGGCACGTGGGGGAGGGGCAGTGGTGAAGCCAGACCGAACAGACCGCAGCAGAGGTGCCCAGGGTTACGAGTACGCCACGCTGGTGGCGAGTGGGCTCGATACGGCGCGATCGCTCGATGAAGCGATCCACATCGTCAGGGACCTGCGTGCGCACCGGATCGAGGTCATCGACGAACCATTGGGTGAGGGGCTCTCCGGCATGTGGCTCGGATTCCCCGGATGCGATCGCATCATCGTGAACTCCGAGTCGGCTCTCAGCCCCCGGCACCGAGAGTTCATCGTCGCTCACGAGCTGATGCACATCCTGGAGGCTGTGGACGATCCGCGCCAGGAGCGCAACAGTGCCAACCGCACGGGATACGACGATCCGACAGAGCACCGCGTCGAGTCATTGGCGTGCACGCTCATGATGTCGATCCAGTCCGGCGGGGGTGTCGCGGCACGCCTGACGGCCATGGGCACGTTCTCGTGAGTGCGGCGGCTACGCTGCTCGGGTTCCTGTTCTTCGCCGCCGCCGCGGTGGTCACTGCGCTGCGAAGCCGCAAGGCACACGGTGGTGACTCGGCGCTCCCGGTCGGTCTGAGCTTCCTTGCGGTCGCTTCACTGGCACGCCTGGACCCCGTCGAGCAGCTACTCATCGCGAAGGCGCCGTCGGCGACGTACGAAGTCGTCAAGCACCTCACGTTCACCGTCGGTGCCGTCGCGATCATCGCCTGGGTCCACACTGCGTTGACAGGCCGCGGGACCAACTTTCTGCTGCTGTGGGCTTCCGCGGCTGCTGCAGCGATTGCGATGCTCGTGCTGTTCATCGCGAACGACCCGTGGACCAACGACGACTTGACCAATCAGACCAGCCAGAAGCCGTGGATGGCGCTGTACTGGCTGATCTACTGCGTGACCGGCGGGCTGGCGGCCGGCGCGTTCGGTGTGTCGGCGCTGCGCGCGAGCAGAGCCCACGGCTTGCGGTACGGGTGGGGCATGGCGATCGCCGTACTCGGGGCTGCGAGCGGAACCGCCTGGGCAGTCGTCTCCCTGATCAATCACGCATCGGGAAGCTCGCACGCGCGTGAGTCGCCCCTTGGGCAGACTGCGAATGCGCTGATCACGGTGTCCACCGTTCTGCTCTGCATCGGCGGTATTGGGCACCTGGTCCTCGCGATAGTTCGCAGGCGTCGACGGCAAGAGGACCTGCGTGCGTTGCACGATCATCTCGCCTCGGCGGTGGCCGAGACCCGCCTGGACTCGTCGCGGGTCGGCCTCGCCGAGTATCACGCCACGATCGAGATCATGGACGCTCTGGCGGTTCTGGCGCGGTACTCCAGCGTGTCCGACGTCGAACATGTCCGTGCAGCCGTCGGGGACGCCTCGCGCGAAGTCCATCTCGCCTACCAGATCGACATCGCTGCGGCGCGGCGCGGCATGGACGATCAGCCGGCACGGAGCGAGGACTGGAGCACCTGGCTGTCCGATGACGAAGCGCTGCGCCGCCTCGGTAGGGCATTCCGAGACAGGACGACGCCGGAGTCTCGCCAGCGCGTCGTAGAGCAGGTGGTTGGAGCATGAGCGCGCGGGTCGGTGACACTCGCCCGTCTACGGCGCCTGCGTGGGCACGCTGGGTGTCGACGGTGTTCGAACCAGCGAACGTCGTATCCGTCACGGTCGTCGCGATGGGCATCGCCGCGACGCTGCCTCAGCGCGGGCTTGGAGTGGCTATCGCCTACGGAGCGACTGCACTTCTGCTGTGCGCGCTCATCCCGGCAGGCCTGGTACACGCCCTGGCTAAGCGCGGTGTCCTGGAGTCACGCTGGGTACGCCCGCGGGCACAGCGATTCGCCACGATGGCCGGCGTCGTCGTCCTGGAGGTCAGCGCCGTCGGGGCGCTATTTCTGCTGGGAGCGCCGGACCTGTTGATCGCGATGCTGAGCGCGTGCGTCGCCGGCGTCATCGCACTGACGGCGGTGACCCCTTTGGTACGGGCTTCGATCCACGTCGGTGCACTGAGCGTGATCGCAGGCGTCATGACACAGATCGTTCCGCCTCTTACGGTCGGGCTACTTGTGCTAGCGGCGATCGTGGGCGCGGCGCGGCTCGCGCAGCGAGAACATAAGCCGATCGAGGTCGCTACCGGCTTCGCCTGGGGCTTTGCCGTCGGTGCGCTCGCGGCGTGGCCACTGCTCGGATAGCCGGGTCACGGGGCGGCTTCGCCCCTGGGCGACCGCGCGTAATCCTCGCACCAGCGGACGGCTCCCGCTAGCTCGTGGGTCATGAAGCTCGCACGGCGACCGCTGTCGCGAGGGCGAAGGCAGTCATCTCCCGCGACGAGTTCGGCGACCTGATCGTCGTCGCGGCCGAGGAGCGCTCGAGTGGCGACATGCGCGACCTCCCGCGGGGAGTCAGTCTGGAACCAATCGTCCATGAGCCGTCCGCTGGGGTCGGTCCCTGCATCGACGCCGGCCTTGATCAAGGCCCAGCCCAGGTTGTCCGTGTCCTCAGGGGAGGCGTTGATGCTGTTCATCAATGTGCCCGGATACGGAACGCTCGGGTCGACGGCGACCACGTCCTCTGCCGGGGCGTCAGCCACGGGCGCTGGAAGCTCGACTGCTGCGTCGGCTCGATGTGTCGGAGCGAACTGCCCACCTGTGGAGTCAGGTGCGCCACGAGGACGCCTGGTCGTGTTCATGCCCGGATGGTGTGCGGTGGCGTGCCGCTCAGTCGGGCGCACAAGGCGCGCCGCACCGTGGTCCCCTTGCGTGCGTCGTCGGCGCGGCGATCGTCGTCGACAGCGGCGGCCGCGTCCAGCAGGTCGTTCCAGCGGACGTCGTGGATCCACTGCAGATGCGTCGTGTGGCGTGAGGCCATGACGCAGAGCCGCCCGGGCCCCGCGCGGAAGTCGTCCGCGTCGGTGGCGCCGATGAGCGGGTCGAGTGCGACAACGACCGGCCACTGCCCGCCCTGCAGGCGGTCGGCCGTGCCAACCGTGATCCCGTCCATCTCACCGCCAGTGCGCCGCATCAGCGCTCTGACTGCAGCCTCCTGGCCGGACCGTGCTACCACGACGGCGACGTCGGTTGCCTCGATGGGGCGGGAACTCGGGCCGCCGTCGGGCACGGCCTCATACAGGCAGAGACCGACGTACCCGGCTGCGATGGCAGCCACCTGGTCCAGGACGGTGAGATCGAACTCGCCGTCGTTTCCGGCGGGCGGGATCTGGGTGGCACCGATCTCCGTGAGCCGTTGCCCGCCCGACTCGACCCAGCGGTCGGGACGCCGGGAGTCGAACGCGAAGTCGTACAGCGGCGCGATGGCGCGTGCTGCGTCAGACCCAATCCGGAAGGTCGACGGAAGCCGGGTGGTGAAGGCGTCGTCGGTCTGGCGGAAGACCTCGGGCGCACGCAGATGCGGGGCCAGAGCCATGCCCGCCCAGATGGAGGTGTTCGCCTGCTCTACTGGGCCGATCTGGCCAGGATCACCCACGAGCAGGACCTGGTCAGCGCGCTCGGCGGCCAGTGCCACGTCGGCGAAGACGGTTTGGTATGCCTCGTCGACGACCAACAGTTCGCAACGCGGCGCGTTCATCCGCGCGGACGCAAGGGTCCGGACCACGACGGTCTGCCGCGTCAGTTCCGTAGCGACCCGCTCGGTGATCTCCTCATGGGGCTTGAGCGACAAGCCGAGTGCGACACGCGGGGTGCCGTCAGGGGTATTGCCAAGCGCCGAGCCGAGCCGTTCGGCCAGGTCGATCGCGCCGCGACGGGTCGGCGCCGCGACAACGACGTGGATGTCGGAGCGTCGAGCGAGATGCGCGACGGCGTCCGTGACGAGCGTGGTCTTGCCCGCTCCAGGCGGAGAGTCGACCAAGACGATGGGGCGGCCGGACCAGATCTCATAGAGCACCCGAGCCAGGGGAGAACCGGGGACGAGCGCAACCGCTTCCGGCTCCGCGTGCGAGTTGGTTTGCGTCGCCTCCGCGCGGGGGAGCGCGATGCCGAGATCGTCGAGGCTTGCGCCGAGAGCCATGGTCATCCTCAGGGTCGTCGTGCGGGGGAGTAGGTGCCGGATGTGCGGCACACGGCTGGCCACCGACACGTCGGCGGTTCTTCGGGCTTGCAATTCCGCACATCCGCACGACATGACGACCACCGATCCCAAGCGCGGCATGACGATCGCGCAGTACGACGCGGCACGCCGCGCAGATGCCCGCGACGCCGGTACGCCAATGCGGCGAACACGGGCGCCGGGCATCTTCGGTCAGGGCGGGGCAGTAGGAGGATCGGTGGACGACGTCGGGGTGTGGGCAGACGGGCGCGGGACCTTGCGCACGTGCCTGCTGGGTGAGCCCGGCCGCTCCGCGAGGCTGACCGCCCGCCTGCTCGACAAGGCGCTCGTGATGCCCGAGAAGGACAAGGAGAGCGGCAGCGGTGTCTATCCGGACTTGGAGCGCCCGCGTCGGCTGGTGGTCCCCGACGATGCGACGATGCGCAGGGTTATTGGTGCTGCCGAAGCGTGGGCACGCCGAGGGGTGGGCACCGGAGGCGCAGGGGATATGGCGCGCTCGCTCCCGTTCCGCCTGCACCTCGCGCTCGGCCTTGTGGCCTCGACACGGGTGGTGGTCCTGACCCGTGCGTTGTCCCGGAGCTTCTGGCTTCCCGCTGGGCTGGATGGGGGCGTGCTGGCGTCGTGGCAGCGGGCGTTCGGCGTCCCGCCGAGCGAGGGCGGACCGGGACTGCTCGGGTACCTCGCGAAACGCGCACGGGACGGGAGCACCAGCACCACGTGGGCCGGGCACGCGTTCAGGAGCGAGTCCGCTGCACTGACCGCCGCGCGATTCCGGGGGCTTCGAGCAGCGGTGACCGTCTACGGGCGGGCTGCGGCGGCCGACGCCGCCACGCGAGCGATCCTGACAGCGGACCCGCTTCTGCTGGAACGGGGCACACTCGACGGTACGGTCTCTCGGTTGCGGATGCTGAACTTATACGAGGACTCGTTCACGGCGTCGGTCTCGCTCCCGTTTCGGCTACGGCCGGGCAAGCAGGTGTTGCTGGTCGACCCGCGGGCGGGTGACGGGGACGAGTGGGTTGAGACCACGTTGCTGTCCGTGCACGTCGAGACGGTCGCCGGTCGTGATCTGGTCACGGTTCGCGTCGCCGGCGCGACCAGGAAAGGGCGCCTGTCGCGGCTGATCGAGACCGTGGCGCAGCGGCCCGCCCGCGAGCTCTACGTCATGGATGCCCCATACCTGCCGTTCCGGACGGACACGTTGGCAACCCGATGGACACAGAGGGCGGAAGCCCGAAGGGCCGGAGACGCTGCCCTCGGGTTGGCGGCGCGGGAGGTTCCGCTGGACGTGCTGATTGCCGGGGCACCCGAAGAGGGCCTTGCCATCGTAGAGAAATAGCACGCTGATACCGAGCCCGGCAGGGTCGCGACCTCTCGCCTGATCAACGTGCCGTGGGGCGGTCAGGCGCGGCGCTCGGGACGACGGCCGTCCGTGGCGGCCAGTCGGCGCTTGGCGACCTCGCGGACGTGGTCGTCGGCGTCGACCGCGAGCATCTCCAGAGCGGAGGAGCCGATGCCCGGGAACGTGGCCACGCGCAGCCTCACGTCCGGGTCGGGGTAGGTCGTATACCGGGCTGCGACGGCCTCGCTGCAGGCAGGGTGGTCCAGCACGCGGTGAATGAGCTGTGCGTCGGCATCCTTGTCGCGTATCCCGGGGGCGATCACGGCAAGCAGCTCGAGGTCCAGGTCGGGGGCGGCGACTAGGTCGAGCAGCTCAGCCAAGTCGCCTCGGCGCGCGGCTTCGGAGTAGTGCCCGTACAGGCCACGGAATCTGGACTTTTTGGTGCGACTCACACCTCACCATCGAACAACCGTTCGATTGTGTCAATGGCGAGCCTGCTGGACTGACATAGCTTTGAGGGAACAGATGTTCGAGCGCGGGGTGCATACTGATGTCATGACCGGCCGCGCTTCCATCGATCGTTCGCTGCTGGCTTGGACGGAGCATCGTGATCTGTGGCAGGGCGTCCTCAACGAGTGCTTCATTCCCGAGCGGGCCGTGGAGCAGGCTTGGCATGGATCGCACTCCGTGATCGCGCAGGTGGTGTGGGAGCGTGACGGCCTCCAGGAGATTGAGACCGTCATCCTGGCCAAGACGGGCGACCTCAGGCAGGTCGAGCTGATCGATGACCGACGATTCATCAAGACACTGTGGCTGCACCACGATCACATCCGTGAGACATAGCCCAGCACGCTACGGTCCTGACGCGCTCGGTTCGCCTCGGCGGCAGACGTGCCGGATCCGAACGGTTCCAGCTCTCGGACGTCGTGTCATGGTCCGCGGTGTTCGTCTTCCCCTGTGGTGCCGGGGACTGGTGGGGCTTCAGATACGGCGTGATCCGGCCGATCGATTCCGAAGAACGTGCGGACCGGTGAGAGGCCGTCAAGCATGATCTCGGGGCGCAAGTTCTCGGGGCGCGCGTCCCACAGCTGGCGGGTCATGCGGTAGCCCTTCTCCACCACCGAGTTCCCCTCGCGGGCCGTGACCCGGGACCCGTTCGCCGTGTACCCGAGTCGGCGCGAGACTGCGTTCGATGCAGGGTTGTCCTCGAAAGCCTCGCTGAGCATCTCTGCGGCATCAAGGCCCTCGAACGCGAGGTGCAACGCCATGAGGCGCATCCTGGTGCCGATGCCTTGGCCCTGGTGCCGGAGCCCGAGCCAGGACCCGGTGTGCCCGGAGCGGGTGACCTGGAAGTCCTTCGCCGAGACGGCCTGCGTGCCGATGATCTCGCCGTCTCGGAACACGCCGAGCGCGAGCGACCAATCATCAACAGCGATCCGACCGCGGCGGATCCATTGACGGGTCACGACACTTCGCCTGACTTCTTCGCGCGTGCCTTGGGCCCAGGGCCTCGAGAACGGGGAGACATCGGGGCCGTGCACGCCGTCGGCGGCGAGTTCGGCGAGTGCGAGCAGTTCGGGATCGTCGGCCAGGCGCAGCTCCAAGTCATCCCAGCGCACCCGCAGTCCGAATGTCGGTATGACGGCTTCCAGGTCTGGACGTATCGAGTGCCGTCCGGCGTGGCGTGGCACGCTCATCGGACGGTATCCGGGTCCAGCTCGATCACGAACGGCAGGTGGTCCGAGGCAGTGGCGGTGCGCGCATCGTCGATGACCCGATAGTTAGTCAATGCCGGCGCGAGACGAGGGCTGAGCAGGGCGTGGTCGGAGCGGAACGGGACGAACTCAGCCTTGGGGAAGCCCGCGCTGGGCACGGTCGGAGTCGCTGTCTGGCCTTGGGCGGCCGCGGCATCGATGAAACCAGCAGCATGCAGATACGCCAGCGTGGAGCGGTCTGCGGCCGGAGCTTGGCCCTGTGCGGCGGGCTGGAGGTGGCGAACGCGGAGGTGGGTGGGCAACCTTTCCCAGGCGGGCTCGGGATCGCCGGGCGCGAGGGAGTTGGCGTCTCCAGCGATGACCGTATACAGGTCGGGGGCGGCCAGGCCCGCGAGCCATCCCACCTCGGCCGCCCGCAGGGCCGGGCTGAACGGTGAGAGGTGCATGCTGGCGATCGTGACTGGCTGGTCGAAGCCGGGGACGAGGAGCATGACCTGCGCCAGGGCATGGTGGAAGTGGTCGGCGTCCGGGTCGAAGCGCAACGGTCGGATCTCGGTCTTGAAGAAGACGGCGGTGTGTTGCCCGGTGCTGGGCGCGAGCGCAAGCAGGCCACGCATCCCCAGATCGTGCTCGGCGGCGTACAAGTAACGCCCGCCATCCGCGTCAAAGCCGCGAGCCTCTTGGACCACGAGCACGTCCGGCGCGGCGTCGTTGATCACCTCGGCCGCGGTGCGCCACCGCTCGTCACTCCCGTTGTCTCGGCCACCGTTGAGGAGGTTGTAGCTCATTACCCGCATGCGGACCATCCCTTCGTTGATGTGCGTTGTCCTGCGTGCGTCGCAGGAGTATCACGTGCCGTTGGATCTAGACGCGGCATCGTTCGGGTTAGGGGTTCGGGTGCGCCATTCCTCCAAGGGACCGCCGCAACGCCTGCTCCGCAGTATCTGCGGCATCCATGATCTGCTCGACGCCGTCGAGCGCCACAGCCGCTTGTGTCACCGATGCGTCCAGGACCGCGGAGAGTGTCCGACGGTTGGCGTCAGCGAGCGTTGCGAGGACGCCGTCGGCGGCGAGGAGGTCGCGTGCGGTGTATCCGTCGGCGTGCGCGACGAGGCTGTCCAGGACGCCGATGAGTTGACCGGGCCGAGCATTGGTGTGCTGAAGCAGGAGCAGGGTCACGCGGATCCGAAAGACGACGAGCGCCGGTGCGGGATCGAGCGCGATGATAAGCCCGACGACGTCGTCCAGGCTCAGGCTCGCGGGCCGACCGGAGCGTGTCAGGCAGATACTGCGGAGGCAGGCTGCGACGGCGTGTTCCCAGGGCTCCTCGATGCGGGTCTCGTCCAGCAGGCCAAGCGCGTGGTCGGGATCGCCGGCGTCGAGCTGGGCGAGGATGGCGGCTTGTCGGCCGTCGAAGAGTCGTTCGCCGACGCCGTGGTGTTGTTCGGCGTAGGCGGTTGCTTCGGCCCAGCGGCCGGCGCTTGTCAGGGCTCGTGTGCCGTCGGCGAGCAGGGTGGTCCAGGTAAAGCGGGCGACTTCGGGTGCCGCGTCGGGTGTGGCGAGCTGGCCCAGGTCGATGGGTACTCCGTCGATGACAACGACGCCGGGGTGTGTAGCGGCGTGGTGGAGGGTGCGCAGGATGGTGTGGGCTTGTTTGCCGTGCTGGTCGCGGATGTGCAGGCGGGCGATGTTGACCACTGGTTGCAACGCCCATGTCGCCAGCGTTCCAGGTAGCGGTGCGTGTTCGCGGAAGATGTCGAACTGACGCCAGCACAGATCGCGGGCGTTATCGGGGTGCCCGGTATCGCTGAGCAGCAGCGCTGCTTTGTTCAGGACGGCGGTGGCAGCGGGAAGGTCGCCGTGGTCCTGTCCGGCTCGTTCCGCGGCGGCCTGGAGGGCGGCGATGCGTTCGGCGACCGGGAGCGCGATGGGGCGGGGGCGGGGCACGAGCGGGAACCAGTGGGCGAACGCTGTGAGGCTGGTTTCTGTGGTGGTCATGGCATGAGTCCTGTGGGTCAGCGGGTCAGTCGTCGAACGCGGCGGCGGCTGCGGTATGCGCGATGCGCGCTTGGGCCTGGGGGCCGAGGCCGATGCGGTTCCAGGCGAAGAGGGCGTGGTGGGCCAGGACCGCGCGGATGCCCCGGGTGAGCTCTCCGTGCTGGTTGTGCTCTCGGAGCCGGTGCCCGGCGGTCTTATGGGCGGCGGCCCAGGGTGCGAGCCAGGCGAGCGCGTCGTTCTTCTCGACCAGGCGTGTGGTGTCGGCGCTCAGGAGCCGTCGTGTCGCGGAGACGTCTTCGGCGGTTGGCGCGGTGGCGGTCGTGCGGTGGTGGGCGATGCGTTGCCAGACGTCGCCTTGTTCGTACCAGTCCAGTCCGGCCGCGCGTTGCAGCAGTGCTGCGAGCAGGATCGAGACCTGCTCGCGCTGGTCGGGTCCGCTCGGCCGGGCCTGCCGGTGGGCGAGGTAGGCCAGGACGTGGGCCGTGTCGTCGACGAAGAGCTCGTGCGCCACCCGCATCCCCGCTTCGCCGCCGAACGCCCGGGTCTCCGGTTCGTAGACCGACGGCGTCCAGTTCTTGATCTGTCCGCGCACAGCGGGACCGTCGAGCGCCTCGTGCAGGCGGGCTGAGGTCGCAGGGTCGGCGTGGAAGCGGACCCGCCAGCACGGCGCCTTGCGGATGAAGAACCAGTCCGCCACGTCGAGGTCCCGCAGCAAAGGCACAAGAACCTTCACCGCGGTCTGCTCGACGTCGTTCGGGTCGGGGAACCGGAGGTTGACCTGATGCCATTGGTTTCCGGTCGTCGCGTTTGCGGTCGCGATCGGGTCGACGTCGGGCGGCTCGGTGGTCGTTCTGGTCAGTTCAGGAGCAGGCAGGTGTCCCACTGCGCCTCCCTGTGATCTGTCGTGACGGTATGCAGGGCGAGCGCGACGCCCGCGAGTCCGTCGAGGAACTCGGTCTCCTCGGTGAGCGGATCGGTCCGCTCGACGACCGCTTGGACGAGGCGGGTTACCTCGCTTGCCAGGTCGTGTGTGGCGGCGTCGACACTGGCGCGCCAGGTGGTGTGCAGTACGCCCGCGAGGCCGTGGCACAGCCCAGCATCGGTGATGGCCGAAAGGCTCTCCGCGCTGCGGACCTCGTTCAGAAGGGCTGTCTCCGCGGACCGGCGCCGTTGGTCGTTGCCGGTGGCGAGGCCGGCGAGCTGGAGCGCTCGTGCGATGCCGGGGGTGCCGTAGCACCAGGACGCGCGTTGCCGTGGTGGGAGCGGTTCGTGGCCGCGGACCTGGGCGAGGGTGAGGATGCTCGGCCACCAGGTACCCGTCGTGTCGTGCTGCTCCCAGGTGTCGTACCAGGAGCAGATCCGCTCGATCGCAGCCTCGTGATCGCGGACCCGTACGCCTTGCCGTAGTGCGAGTGCGAGGACGGCCAGGGCGGCGGCGATGCCGTGGGACATGCTGAGGTTGGTGTGCCCGTCGGCGAACCGGGCGGTGCCCGCTGTCTCCTTCGTGGGCGCGGTGTGCGTCCACCACCCGGGCAGGTCCTCACGCCCAGGAAGCGGTTCAGTGAGCCGAACCAGGTAGTCCAGGACCTCGACGGTCAGGTCATGCTCGGGATGGCGCCGTAGGTGGTACGCGCCGAGCCCGACCAGGCCGCGGATGAGGTCGTACTCGCCCATCGGCGGCGTCAGTCTCGACCGCAATCGAGCGCGTGCCTGCTGGAGACGCTGCCGGATGACCGCGGCGACCGTTTGGTCCAGCCGAGACAGAAACCCGGAGAAGTCAGCCCCGTCCGCCGCACTGTCCAGGGTCAGGGCGAAGGCGGGTGCGCCATAGAACAGCCCCGCGTTGACTCCGGCACTGAGGGGTTCGCGGGAGGCTTCGCGCAGCCAGGCGTAGGCGGTTTCCCAGTCGCCGTGCCCGGTACGGGCCCGCTCGATGTGCAGCAGCGCGATCCCGGCCGCGCCCCCGCCAAGCGACTGCCTGCGGGCGCGCCCGGTGCCGTGACGGAAACGCGCCGGGTCCGCGAGTCGCCGGGCGATCTCGGCGACCAGATCGCCCGCTATCCCAGTGATCGACCCGGTCTGGGTGGTGTCCGAGGTCGTCATGTGCGCGTCTCCTTCTGGGGCATGTGGTGGGGTCGGCGGGCGTTCCAGGCGAGGGCACCTGCGCGGGCCAGGTGCAGGCACTCCTCTTCGGCGCCGGGCAGCAGGCCGAGCATGCGGATGACGTGCAGATGCAGCAGGTCCGGAATCCAGACCGTCGGGTCGGCACCCAGTCCCAGGAGCGCGGACCGGTACTCGGCCACGGCGGCCTGTCGGCTCTGCCATGCCGCCGCGATCTGCGGATCGCGATGCGGCAGGTCGGAGCTCGGGTGCTCGTCGAGGGCGTGGTAGGTCCAGGTGATCGCGCGGGCGCGGGTAGTGCGCTCGGGCGCCTCGATCGGTGTTCGCGGGACGTTCGTCAGCAACCAGGACACCGCCGCGTCCGGCCCGCCAGTCAGGGCCGCGGTGATGCCGACCAGGCTCGCGGCAGTCATGGCCTTGCGGACCTCCAGCGGCATCCCGGCGGTGGCGGCGCGTTGCGACTGGGCGGCGGCTGAGTCGGCGGCGAAGAACCGTTCGGCCGTCGCGAGGGTGGGGCCGGTGCCGAACCGGCCGGTCTCGGGCTGGTAGGTGTCCAGCACGAGGTGGCTGACCAGGCCCCGGTCGCGCAGGTCCTGAGCCCACCGACTGGTTTCCTGAGCCACGTGTGCAGCTGTGCTCTCGGTGATTTCGAGGCGGAGACGCAGGTGCGGGTCCGGGTCGGCGTAGGGCAGGTACCACCACCGTGTCCCCGGACCGAGGTCGTCCAGCAGAGTGGGAAGGTGGTCGATCAGGACGGCGTCGATCTTGTCGGGATAGCCGTAGATCTTGGCGTAGAGCCAGTCCCCGCCCAACGGCATGTGCGGCGCAGTGACAGTCGTTCCACCGGAGGTCAGTGCGGTACGAACGTTCAACGGGCGGGGACGAGTGTCGGAACCGAGCGGGACGACCAGCTCGTGGGGCTGGTCGTCGATCCAGCCGAGGGCACCGGGTGGCGGTGCCTCGTGCAGGACGGCGCTGTCGTTCTGAGCCAGGTGGTCCAGGAGCAAGCCACGGTCGACGACGTCGTCGAGGTCGAGACGAAGGCGGCGGTCCATGTGGACCAGTAGCACACCGGAGGGCACCATCATCCGGTCACGCCACCCGTCCAAGGACACCTGCGGGTCGTCGGACACCGTGCCTCGGATGTCGTCGCTCGTCACGATCCAGCGGGCCGGCGACAGGACGGTGTGTCCGTGTCGGACGCGCGGCAGGAACGGCAGCGCGGCGGCCATACCCCAGTCGAACGCGGTGCAGGCCGCCGCCCGTGCTGTCGGGAGCTCGCAGAGGAACCGCATCAGGGGGTGTGCGGCCTGCGTCAGCTCGATCGCGGTGAACGTGACCGGTTCGACCGCCACCCCACGGCTGGCCCAGATCAAGGTCAGGCCGTCGCGGTCGGCTGTGACGGCGAGGTCGTCGAGCCGGATCGGTTCCACACCGGGTGGCGTCACGCCGTCGGGGCAGATGACGTAGGGCAGGACGATCGGGCTGGCCGAGACGTTCTCCGCACGGACATTCAGTGGGCGCACCACCACCTGCGCGACCACGGCGCCACGAGTGGACGTCGACAGGGATTGGTAGGCGTCCCGGATCGTGGCCGGGTCAGCGCCGAGGAGGTGCCAGAAGCGGCCGGTCGTCGTCCCGGCCGCGCGCGAAGCCCCAGCGACGGCAAGCGTGAAGTCTCCCGCGTCGACCTGTTCGGCTGTGGCTGCCTGGAGCTCGAACCGCAGCTCGGCGTGCGTCTGCACAGCGCGCGGCGGCTCAGGCGCGAGACGCTCGATCAACCCGTCGTCCAGGTTGATCTCCACCTGGCCGTCCAGGGCGGCGCGCTGTGCGAGGGCCGCGAGGACGCCATCGCGGTCGCGGGTCGATGAGTGCCGGGGTGCGGGCAGGCGGGTGCCTCGGAAGGTGGCCGGGTAGCCCAGACCGGTGTCTCCGAGGAGTTCGAGCAACGGCACGACGGCATACGGGCCGTACCGCTCCAGGAACCGGGACTGGTAGTCGCGCCACTCAGGGTGGCCGTCCGGCTCGGGCGCCAGGCGCACCAACAGGTCGGCGGCACGCTCTGCTTCCTCGATCACCGTTGCCGGGATCGTGAGGTCGACGTCGGCCAAGGTGTCGACCCCGACCGGTCGGTCGTGAGGCTGGAAGGCGCGCATCTGATTGGCTAGCTTCCGCCAGGAAGGGCCCAGAGTGACGGTGGGTGCCGGACTGAAGCGCTCGGCAAGGTTGCGCGCCTCGGTTACCAACGACACGTTCTGCGGCTCTGCTCCGTCGAGCTGTGCAGCGATGTGGGCGAACGGGATGGTTGCGGCAGCGCTCGGGCGCAGACCGGTGACCAGGAACCCACGCTCGACCAGTGCCGCGATCATGCGCTCAGCGTCTTCACGCCGCGCGCCCGGGACAGCGTCGGCAACTGCGTGGGCGAGGTCAACGAAGCCGATGGGCTCTCGTGCGCCCGCCATGGTCTGCCGGACGGGCTCGGTCAGGGCGACCGAGACTTCGGTGAGGTTCGGGTGCCGGGGGCTTCCGCCATCGGGTCGGTGGTCGAGCACCAGGCGACCGTCGCGCACGAAGGCCAGCTCGTTCGCCTGAATCATCAGGCGCCGGAGGATGGTCGGGTCCGCCTCCAAGCGCTGGACGACGTCGGCGATCCACTGGCCGTCGGGCCGTGGGTGAGCGGTGTGCTCGTCTCCGACCCGGACCTTCGTCGTCGTGCCGAATGCGACTGGCGCGACTCCGGCGAACAAGCCGAACGGTGTGACGCGGCTGGTCGCGCGTCGTGCGTAGCGTCCGACGGCGCGGACTACGCGGTCCAAGTCACTGACCGCAGTGGCGGGGTCGTCGAGCATCTTCCGTACCCGGCTGGCCAGGGACGGGCTGGCGAGTTCGACCGCGTCGGCGAAGGGCTCACGCCAGGCGTCGGTCAGCCACGCGCGCACAGCGCCGGCGGGCGAGCCAGGGGCAGGCGGCGCGGTGGGTGCTGAACAGGTTCCGATCCGGATGAACGCAGCGTCCACTGCCTTGAACATGACTCGCTCCCTTCACAGGGCGTGGGAGCCGGTCTGGGGCCGGCTCCCACGCCTGGGTCAGTGCGGAACTGGTACGGAACTACCGCCGAACTACTGCCGAACTACGTCGAGCGGAACTACTTGGGGCAGCTCGTGCAGGCGGTCTCGCAGGTCGTGCCACAGTTGTCGTTGGTGAGCTGGTACAGGTCCTCGACGATCGGGCCGGACTCCACGACCCGGATGTCCAGGTCGAACCCGCCGCTGGCCACGGGCGTGACCGGGGTACCGCTCAGCGGCGAGTACGCGGGAGCGGCGCTCAGGGGCATCACCATGTTTGTTCTCCTTGTTCGGTACTGCTGGGGTGGTGCTCGGATCGCGCAGATGCCCGGGTCAGGACTCCTGCGGCGTGGGCCAGGTGATGGCCACACGATTTCGGGGCCGGTCCAGCACCCGTACGCGACCGCTGATGCTGATCGCGTCGTCGGGCGTGCCGGCCGGGTAGACAGCGATCGTCGCGTCGAGGTTGCTCTCGTCCCAGGAGCCGATAAGGGACACGAGCCGGTCCGCCATCTCCTGCCCGCGAGGCCCTTGCCCCATGGCGCCGAACCGCAGCCCGTCATCGAACCTGCGCAGCGACAGATACGCGAACGAGGCGCCGCTCTCGTCGAGGACGGTCGGCAGGCCCAGCGGCCACGCATGCGCGATCAGCCCGGCCTCGGCGGCGGCCTTGGTCGCGGTGATGATCCCGAACATCGGCTCGTTGACCATCAGCCACAGGTGCAGCCCGTCGAACCGCTCGACACCGGTCACCTCGCCCCACGCCTCCACGCGCGGCTGCGCCAAGGAGCCGCGGAGCGCGCCGGGGTCGATCGGGAGGTCGGAGTCGATCAGGAGCGTCACGCCGTCGGCCAGCTCCAGGTACCGCTCGGCGGGACTGGCCGCGCCACGCATCGGCACGAACTGCGCCAGCTCGTACTCGGCACCGACCAGACCGGCGCCCTCACGGCGCAGCACGACGACCCGGGTGATGCCCCGCATCCGCAGCGGCACCACGATCCGGCCCTCGGGTGCGAGCTGCTCGATCCACGACGGCGGCAGGTCGGCTACCGACGTGGTGACCACGATCCGGTCGTACGGTGCGTGCTCCGGGACACCCGCGTCCGCGTCAGCCAGCACCACATTCACGCGCTCGTACCCGGCCCGAGCCAGGTACTGGACGCTGCGCTCCGTCACGCGCGGGTCGATGTCGACCGTGGTGACCTGCCCGTCCGGGCCGACCAGCTCGGCCAGCAGCGCCGCGTTGTACCCGCCCGACCCCACCTCGAGCACCCGCATGCCGGGACCGATCTGAGCCTGTTCGAGCATCAACGCCTGGATATCGACGGCCGAGATCATGCTGACCGCGACACCGGTCTCGTCCAGAGTGCGATGCAGCACCGTCCGCAACGCGTACGCCGACTCCAGCCCGTCCTCCGGCCCGAACACATGCCGCGGAACCGTCCGGATTGCGGCGACCACCTCCGGGCTGTGCAGCACACCCTGCGTCTGCAACGCGGCGACCATGCCATCCCGCAGGTCCCGGGCCTGTTCGCTGTCAACTGGTCCGTCGGACACGTACGTCTGCTCCGTCATCTCATCCCTCTCGTGGTTGCGGTTCTCTGCATGGCGGTTCCTGTTGCGGCGCCCGGGGTCAACAGTGACCGCAGGACCCGCACGGCGCCTTCCTGCCCGATGCTCTCGGTGACCTCGTCCGCGGCTTCTCGCACCCGAATGTCGGCGTGGCCCATGGCCACGCCGCGCCAGGCCCACTGCAGGAGCTCGATGTCGTTCTCGGCATCGCCGATCGCAACGGTGCGCTCGATCGGGATGCCGAGGTCTCGGCGGACGCGTTCGGCGGCGGTGGCCTTGGAGACGTTGCGCACCGTGATGTCGACCCAGTCAGGACGAGTCGCGATCGCGGTGAAGCCCGCCGCACGCAGCGTGGGGACAAGGAGGTCGGCGTCGTCGCCGTACAGCGCCACGCGGGGCGTTGGCTCGGCCCACAGGTCACGGGGCCGGATGACCGTAACCTGGTCACCGTTCAGCTGCCCAGCCGGGAAGCGCATGTTGACGTGGTAGCCGACACCGACGATCTCCACCGCGATCCGCAGGTCCGGCCGGGTGTCGGTGACCAGACGGACGACAGCCTTGGCGTCCACCCCGTGTACGTCGATCAATTGGTACGAGCCGCCGGTCAGCTCGGCGACGACGGCGCCGTTGGACGCGATGATCTGACCGTCGGCCATGCCCAGCTCCCGGGCGGCGGCCAGTCCGCCGGATAGTGAACGCCCCGTCGTGAGCACCACGCGGTGGCCCACGCGTCGGACGGCGGCGATCATCTCGACGACCGCGGACGACGGCGGCTGCCCGGTCACCAGGAGGGTGCCGTCGATATCCGACGCGATCAGTGCAGGTATCGCGGTTGGTGCCACCATTGGTGCCGACCTCAGCTGTGGGGCCTCGGCGCCGGGCGCTGACGTGGTGTTCGTCGTGGTCATGGGATCACTTCCGTATGGCGTGGTGGTCGCGCAAGGACGGGGAAGGTGAGCGTCGGGTACGCGGCACGGTCGGCATCCGGCAGGCCGACCACCACGCAGACCGCACGTTGTTCCGCCAGGTCCCGGTCAATCCCTTGGCGGGCTTCGGCGAGGCGGACCCCGGCGGGAAGGATCACGCGCGTGGCGTCGTGGAGACGTGCGGCGTCGGCGAGTTGGCTGATGGTGCAGGCGTCGGACTCGTCATGCAGCACATCCGCCAGGGCCAGGCCCTCGACCTCGGTATACGTAGCTATGGCTGTGTGCTGCTGCTCAAGTTCTCGACCGGGAGGACCACAGACGTACCCGACGGCGGTCGGCTTCGGTTCGTTCACGGAGCCACCACCGTCGGCTGACGCAGCACCGACCGAACCTGGACCTCCAGGCCCCCCATCTGTCCGGTCCAGAGGGTGTGCCCAGGGACGAACATGCGGTGATCAAGCGGGAAGTCACAACCGAGGGTGCGCGCGATCTGCTCGCCGTCATCCAGGTTCACGGGTTGCAGACAGATCCGACCACGGCTGAAGGTGACGATCTCGATGTGGTCCGGTCCCACGGCCCGGAGGGCGTCATCGGCGACGTCCATGGCGAACGTGAGCTGGTCCGCAGTGCCCGTTGTCTCGTCGCGCTGGTGAGGTTGAACTCCCATCGGGCTCTTCTCCTTTGGGGCGCTTCGCGCCGGCCCTCTCCTCGTACCGGGGATGCCGCGGGCGCTCATCGCACACCTCGGCTTGTGTCGGCCGACGTGTGGTTGCTCTCTGTGTCCGGAGCGTCCTCGTCGGTTTGTGACGGTGCGTACAGGCGCACTGAGGTGGGGTGGACACGTGAGTCCTCGGGGAGCCAGCCGACCCACACGGCCAGTGCTGCGCCAGGACCCGCCGTGTCATCGCGACGATCCAGGCCTAGGTGCTGGGCCATGGTGGCTGCTCCGCTGTGGGAGCCGGACAGAGCCTCGATCACGACTACGTTGAGCACAGCGCCCCGAGTGGAGCTGGTCGTCGGCATCGTGTACCCCGAGCGCTCGACGTAGCCGTGCGTCGTGACCAGCGCCTGCCCAGCCGCATGGAGGCGAATCTGCGCCTCGAACGCAACGCGCAGGCTCTCGACAAACTCACGATCCGGCCTGACTCCCATGAGCATCTCCCACCAGAAGACCTGCAACTTTGTCGACAAAGCGTCGATGTGTGCTCAACGTAACAGCACATCGACGCTTTGTCGACAAGGGTCTAGGATGCGATTGTGGCTACAGATCAGAGCGCTCCAGAGCGCACGCCCGCCGAGCAGCACGGCTACATCCAGATAGCGGATGACCTGCGGCTGCAGATCCAGAACGGAGAGCTTGCGGCTGGCGACGAACTGCCGTCGCTCAGCGAGCTCGTGCAGAAGTACGGCGCGGGTCAGCAGACTGCGCGACGCGCGATCAGCGTTCTGCAGGCGCAGGGCCTGATCACCAGTTCCCAGGGAAAACGCCCTGTCGTCCGCGGCAGCCGTACCCGAGTCACTCGCAGTAACCGGCAGCACCACCTGGAGAAGGAGCGCATCCGCCTCCCTGAGGAAGAGCGCCGGGTCCAAGGCCCCCTGGAGGACACGACTGGCATCAGCCTCCACGACGCCACGCTGAACGTGACGTACCGCGAAGTGGTTGCCGACGAGTCCACTCCGGAGTTCGAGACTGGCACGCCGTTGCTGCGTCGCGAGTACGAGACCACTGGGAAGCGCGGGAACCGGATCGCTTGGTCGGTCTCGTGGATTCCGCTGGCATTCATCTCGTCCAACCCGGACCTCCTGGACTCGTCCAACGAGCCGTGGCCCGGCTCTACCCAGCACCAGTTCTCGACCGTAGGCATCGAGATTGCCGAGGTCGTCGACACGATCACGGCGCGAGCGCCAGACACGGTGGAAGCCGCCCGGTGGGGCATGTCGCCGGGCGAACCGCTTCTCGTCGGCCGCGACCTGATGCGTGACACCCAGGACAGGGTGGTGTGCGTCAGTTTGTCGCAGTACCCCGCGGACAGCACACAGATGGAGTTCGTAACCCCTCTTCCGAAGGCAGACCAGTGAACGCCGTTGCTCGACCAGAAATCGACCCCCACCTTGGCCTCGACCTGAGGCCCGAGGCGACATTGCACCGACTCGACCTGTCAGTCAGCGTCGTGATCCCCGCCCACAACGAGGAACCGACGATCGCAGCCGTAGTCACCGAAGCGTTCGCGAGCCTGGACAGGCTCGGCGTCGAAGGCGAGGTGATCGTGGCCGCCAGCGGCTGCACGGACAAGACCGCCGAGAACGCACGGCTGGCCGGCGCACGGGTCGTCGACGCGCCGATCGGTAAGGGCGCAGCGCTGAAAGCAGGAGTGGACCTCGCCGAGAACGATGTCGTGTGCGCTGTAGACGGGGACGTGCGCTACTACGGTGACCCGCCGCTGGTCGCGCTGCTCGTGGAGCCCATCCTCGAAGGCATCGCCGACGCGACGATCACCGACCTGTACTGGCGCCCCCTGTACCCGCAGCTGTGGATGTGCGGGTTCTTCGCCCCACTGGCTGGCCGTCTCTACCCCGAGATGCTGCCCAAGGTTGGTAACACGCCCTGGTCCGGGCAGCGAGCTGCCCTGCGTCACCTCTGGCAGACCGACCTGCCCGACGACTTCACGGTCGACCTGGCCCTGCTCTTGCACTGGAACCGGCAGGCACAGCGACTCCGGCCGGTCCTGGCTGGCGACTGGGTCAACCCGCAACGACCCAAGCCGGACTTGATGCGAGCCGAGTTCGAGCTCCTGGTCACGACGGCAATTCGCGACGGTCGCCTCGACCCCCGGACCCGCTTCATGCTGGAAGACTGGTTCGAGGAGATGCACCGGCTGATGGCGCAATACGCCCCCGACGTCGACGACCCCCAGCGGTTCGAGGCTCGCATCCTCACCGATGCATTGACCCGCCTACCTGACCGGCTCGGAACCGGCGCCTGAGGTCCGGGGAGATCAGTGATCACGCGGAGCGAGCAATGCTTTGACGGATACGACGCCGTCCTCTGGTCGCTCCACATCGAAGGTCGGCAGGTCGCTGAGCTTGCCGTGCACACCTCGGGCCTGATCCTGAATATCGAAGTCGACCGCGACCATCGGCGGCGCGGGCACGCCCGCCGCCTCTATGAACACGCATGGCGCCACGCGACGATCCTCCACGCGCCGGCCTGGAGCCAGACTCCCGACGGCACGGCGTTCGCCGAGGCCGTCGGTGGGCCGACCATGGACGACCACTGCGTCCGCCAGATACTTGGCGTCCGCGATCCCCATCCGCGCAGCGACGACGCAAGCGCACCAGCCCGTCAGGAGACGTAACGATGTCGATGTCCCGCCGCGAATGGATCGACCTACCGGCCCTGGCTCGCCGCGCCGTCGAGGCTCGCATCGGAACCGTGACCCGGGCCGAGACCGCGGGCGCGGGCATCAACTCGGCCATCGCGACGACGCTCCACACCGACGGCGGGCGCGTGTTTCTCAAAGGCATCGCGCTGGACCACGTCCAGGTCGACGAACAGCAGCGGGAGGTCGAGATCAACCCGTACGTCACCGACGTTGCGCCACGCCTGCTGTGGCAGATAGGCACGGCTGGGTGGTCCCTCCTGGGCTACGAATACGTCGATGGTCGCCGCGCTGACTACCGACCGGGGTCGTTGGACTTCCCTCTCCTGGCCGACGCCGTGCGGCGGCTACACAAGATCCCGTGCCCAGACGTGCCACAGATGCTGCGCCTCGAGAAGCGCCTCGCGGACTTCGACGGCGACGGCGTTGATGTCTCGCTCTTTGCCGGCAACGACATCATGCATACCGACTGGGGCAAGGACAACGTCCTCATTGGTGACAACACCGTGCACGTAGTCGACTGGGCCTGGCCAACCCGAGGCCCAGCCTGGGCCGACATCGCCACGCTCGCAGTGCGACTTGTCGAAGCTGGACACACGCCCTCGGCTGCCGACGAATGGGCACGCAGCGAGTTCCCAGCCTGGGCGACGGCCCCCGAGAGAGCGGTCTGCCACTTCGCTGAGGCGTACCTACGTCTCTGGAACCACATCCTTGATGAAGACCCCCAACCCTGGAACGCGCTCATGGTCGACGCTGCACGCGCCTGGGCGGATCACCTGAATGGTGCGAGCCGGCAGACGGTCCGCTGATCCAGGATCCTGGCATTCGCGTTCCGTCGACGGCGGGTAGGTGATATGGGAGTGTTGGGCCTGCGCAGCCCTGATGGGCTGTTGTGATGCTGGAACGAGGACAGGCGCGGGGGCGGCACTGGTGAGTCAGCAAGTTCCGGGGACGACGACGGCGGGCGACAACCCGGGCGGTGGATCGGGCAAGGCGGAGCCGGTGCGGATTGTCGAGGAACGAATACGTGGCCTGGCGGGCGCGGCCCGGCAGCTTGTCCTGGACGGGCGCTCTGTCGCGCTCGAGGCCCAGCGAGCTGCGGAGGTTCGCCTGCGTGAGGCGCATGGATCCCGTGACGCTGCCAACGGCGGTAGCGGAAGGGCGAACGACGACTTACATGGTGCTCGGGCGCATGAACCGGTGAACGTGGTGGAGCAGCATCTGATCGACAGTGCCCGGATCCTGGCGCCGGGAGCCGCAGGCCTGGCACCGACCGACCCTGGCTGGGGCGGTCAGGATTTCGTCGCGGGAGCAGGCTGGGCGGGACAGGTCCGGGTGGGGGAGACGACGACCGGGGTACCCGTGGTGGTCCCGTTGCTGGGAACGGCGGGCTGGTGCGTCGTGCCAGAAGAAGAGGACTCGCCCGCACCGGATGCACCCGGAGCTGCCGAGCACGACTCCGGAGAAGGGCACCGGGCCGGGACCAGTTATGGGCCGACGGCGCCGTCGTCGAGACGCGCCGGTGCCGAGGAACCGCACCGGGACTCGGACCCGGGGGCATACCGGAGGGCGGCGTTGCGGGTGGTGCAGCAGGCCGTGCTGCGGACCGTTGCCGCCTCGTCGGCGTTCGGGGTGCGGGTGGACTGCTTGGACCCGGCCGTGTCGGGAATCTTGGGCGTGCTGGGTGGGGTGACGGCACAGTTCCCGCAGGTTGTGGGCCGCGCAGTGCATGACGACGTCGAGGTGCGACGGGTGCTGACCCGGCTGGTGGAGACCTCCGCGGCGCGTGGGCACCGCATGGCGCAGGCCGGTGCTGCGACGTTCCAGGAGCTCCAGGCGCGATCGAGGGGCGCGGACGCGCACCATCTGCTGGTGGTGCTGGACTACCCGCGTGGGATCGACCAGGCCGCGCAGACGAACCTGGTCCGCTTGGCCGCGACGGGTGCGCAGCGGGGGATCAGCCTGCTGGTGACGTACGACTGGACCGCCGAGCCGGCACCTGGTGTGGACCCGGACGCTCTGCTCGACCACCTGACCGGGATCGTCGCTGGTACGGACGACTTGTTCGTCAGCGACGTCTTCGATACCCCGGTGATCCCCGACGACCCGATCAGCGATCTTCCCGCCGTCGTGCGCCAGGTCCTGGCCCGGACGTCCGACGCGAAGCTGCCCACCCTCGCGTTCGACGACACCCTCCCACCACCGGACCAGTGGTGGACACCGGTCGTCGACGGGCTCGAAACGGTGGTCGGGTTCACTGACCAGGACCCGGTCGCGGTGCGGTTGCGGACCAGCAACCCGCCCCTGCCGCACCTCCTGGTCGCCGGCGCGATCGGGCAGGGCAAGTCCAACTTCCTGCTTACTTTGATCCACGGTCTGGCGGTGCGGTACTCCCCAGCAGACCTGGAGCTGTACCTGCTGGACTTCAAGCACGGCGTCGAGTTCGCGCGCCTGGGCCCTGCTGCCGGCCGTGAGTACTTCCTGCCGCACGTGAAGGTCCTCGGGATCCACGCCGACCGGATGTTTGGCGTCGCGGTGCTGCGGCACCTGAACGAGGAGCTTGCCCGGCGCGCGGCGATGTTCAAGGCCGCCGACGTCGTCGACCTGGCCGACTTTCCCCAGGAGGGTTTCGGTGGAGTGCCGCGTCCCGCGCGGATCGTGGCGGTGCTGGACGAGTTCCAGGTCCTCCTGGACGGCGACGACGACCTCGCCGAGGAAGCCATCAACCTGCTGGAACGACTGGCGCGCCTCGGCCGGGCCTACGGCATCCACCTGGAGTTCTCGACGCAGACCCTGGACGGGACGCCGAAGCTGACCATGAAGCGGGACGCGATCTTCGGGCAGGTCCCCACGAGGATCGCCCTGAAGACCACCGTTTCGGACTCCCAGGTCGTACTGGGCAACGGGAACACGGCCGCGGCGGGCCTGCGGTTCCCCGGGCAGGCGATCGTGAACACGAACTACGGGCACCTCGAGGACAACCAGTTGGTCCAGATCGCCTACGCCGACCACCAACGCCTGTCTGCCCTGCGACGCCAGCTGTGGGAACGTGCGGGCGGGAGCAGCATGCGACCGCCGCGAGTGTTCCACCTGGCCGATCCCGCTCACCTGCCCACCGCCCTGACCACGTCCCTGCGCGGCACTTCTGTGAGCGCACCCAGTGGGGGCACTCCGAGCGTCAGCCTGCCTGGGCCAGCGGTTGCCTGGGCCGGGCTGCCGGTTGCGGTGACCGAGGAGCCCACCGCGATCCCCGTCACGCACGAGCCGGGGGCCGGGGTCATGGTCGTCGGCGACGGGCCTACCGACGCGCTCGGTGTCCTGACCGGGCTGACCTTGTCCGCGATTCTCACCGGCGCAGGCGCCGCAGACGCGTCCAGCGGTGCGCGGCCACGAGTCGTGATCCTGGACGCCACCGCCACAGACAAGTCGACCGCGGCGGGGAAGCGTGCCCTGGTGGATGTTGCCTTTGCTGCCGGGTGCGACGTCGAGCACCTGACCACCCCGGCCGCCATCACCGCGCGCCTGTTCGCCCTGGCCGAGCAGGTGCATGCTCGGATTGTGCCCGGGCGCATGATCCTGGTCGGGATCGGGATGCATGCCCTGCCCGGGATGAAGGAGAGCGCCGAGGACCGGATCGAGACCCCGGCCGATGCCCTGGACGAAGTTCTTCGCGACGGACCCGCAGCGGGTGTGGTGACGTTCGCGTGGTGGAACCGGCTTCATGTGATCACCGACCAGCTCGGCTACCGGCGGGCGAACATCGCCGCCTACGTCTTCCTGCGCCACCCCGCCGACGGCGTCCGCCAGGCCACCGGGTTGCCGCTGCTGAAATGGGACTCCCAACCGGCACGAGCCCTGGTCTGGGACGGGATCGGCGTCGAGCCCACTCACGTCGTCCCGTTCGCACCCCTCACCGACCAGGACGCCACCGCGCTGATCAGGCGCCTGCAGCACGTCCCCGAAGTTACGGAGAACGGGGGCGAGGAATCATGAACCGGCCAGCCAACCCGTGGAACCCGGAGCCCTCCCCGCTTAACGCATCCGGGGCCGCCAACCACAATGCGCACCAGCCGGCCGATCAGGCAGGGAGGAACAGCGGTGGGCCCCAGGCACCAGCCGATGCGACGGCCGAGGTCCCGCGCCCGAACGCTGGTGCCGGCGTGGATGTGGAGGCGGTCTGGGCTGCCTACCAGACTGGGCTCAACCGGCTGGGCCGCGCCGAGTCTGCTGCGCAAGAGGAACACGAAGCGGTTCAGCGCGCCGGCGCCGAGGCCGTCCACCAGGCGGAGCGGAACGTTGCCGCCGCGACGGCCGACAGGGAATCGCTCGAGACCGAACTGGGCTTGTTCGAGGCGCGCGTGAACCGCGTCCTGGAGACCACGGGCGTGACACCCGAAGGTGCGGGGACCGGGATGATCACTGCCCAGGTCGACGACGTCGCTGGCGCCCGGGCCACGATGGCCGAGATCACCAGCGAGCTGAACCGTGCCGCCGCCGACCTGGCCACCGCCCGCGCCGCACAGACCGACCGCCGGCGTGGCCTGCTAGCGACCGGGATCGTGGCCCTGGCGGCCGTGACCACCCTGGTCTGGATGAATCTGCTGGGCACGAATACCTTCGCCACCATTGCCGCCGTCCTGCTCGTGTTCGCCACCACCATGCTCGGCCGCCGCCGCGGCCCTCTGGCCGCCGGAATCACGGCCGCCATCACGCTGGCCGGGGTCGTGCTGACCGTGACACTGGTCGGACCGATCCTCGCCACGATCGTCCTGATCCTGGCGGCCGTGATCGTTTTGATCGTCCTGATCCGTCCCCGGCGTCGTCGTCCCGGTCTGTCCCGTCCTGCTTCGCCGAACTCTGGAGGTTCTCGTGTCTGACATTTCCCAGCTCAAGGAACAGCTCACCGCCCTGGCCACCGAGGCCGACAACGCCGGCGGCACCGTTGACCGTTTCGGCACCAAGTTCTCCCGGCACATCGCCGAGGTCGAGAAACTCATTGGCGGTACCTCCACCCGCGCAGACCAAGAAGTCGTCGCGACCCTCGCCGCAGCGCGCGATGCCGCTAGCCAGGCCGTCACAGCCCTGCAGACCGCTGCACGCCGCACCCGGGACTACGCGAACGGCCTCTGACCACCACACAGGTCGCCGGATCATGCCGGAACGCTGAACGCTGATCGTCCGAGAAGAAGGGGGCCTAGGAGTGGCGCAGTCAGATCTGCAGCGCATCGCCGCCGACCTGGTTGCCTACTTTGAACAGGCCAGGGGAGAGGTCGGCGTCCTCGTCGAGATCCACAACGCGACCATCCGCAACGCGAACCTCTTGGGCGTCCTGTCTCACCGCGCCGCCGGTGATACGCGCTCCTACGTCGGCGCCGCTGCCGTCGAGCTTGCCGAAGCATCCAAAGCGGTGCGCCGGGCCGCGGAGCTCCTCGAAGACTCCAGCGGTATCGCCCTGGGCTGGGCCAGACAAGCTGTCCTCGACACCGCCTCGGGGCACCGCGTTCCCGCCAGGCCGGTCGGCGCGGGACCCACGGTCTCCGAGCCATTGCCGTTCGAGTCCCTGCTACCCGGCCTGGACCCCGACGACGAGCTCGTAGAAGAGGTCGCCAAGCTCCCCAAGCCAGAGCAGGAACGCTGGCAGAAGGTCTTCGCCACCTATCCGGGGCGCGACGCTCCCGACACTGCCAAAGCCTCTTGGTATCGGACGGCGGCTGACGGCGAGAACGTTCCTGAGCACATGCGTCGGATCCTGCGGGGGAAGGCGTTCCATTACGACGTCGCCCACCACTTCCTGGCGACAGAAGTCACGATCAACAAGGTGGGCAAAAGGGGTGAGATCAAGCAGCGGTTCTTCCTGGACGGGATGACTAGACGTGAGGTGGTCTCCCTCAAGAACGCTCAGCTATGGGACGTCAGTAAGGCAACGGCCAAGGGGTACGTCAACGAGATGCTCAGGAAGTACAACCCGCTCCAGCGTGACCTCATCGTTGCTGGCACGGAGGGGAACAAGAGGAAGATCAGTGCCTGGGGTGGCAGATTGATCGGACGCCGTTTGCGCGGTGACATGGTTCTTGGCGTGCCACCTCAGGATCAACCGATCCCTCAGTGGCTCATTGACTATGGTGAGAAGCGCGGCGTCGAGATCCGTCCATACAGCCCGAACCAGAGCGCAGGAGGCCCGTCGTGAGCGGAACCGTCTTGTACACGACACGCTGGAACGAGAAGAACCGGCGCCCGATCGCGGGGCACGCGTGGATCGACCCTGAAACTGCTCGTCAGCGCGTAGATGCGGGGGACAACATCGAGATCGTCGATGGCGCCAGCATGGACCCGGATGGCGTCCCCCGGCCTCGATGGGTCATCGGCTGGAGCTCCGCTGGGCCTCGCGTTCAGTTCTACGACGAGCACGGCACCAAGACGCGAGTAGTCGATTATGAACCGCTCGATGGGCGGCTGTGGCGATTGACGACTGTTGACTACGCGTACGCCGACGCGGACGAACGCCATGGTCTTAGCGATGTCGTCGTTGAGTCTGAGGCAGAGGTGCTGCCGGACGGCACCGGACACTTCAGCATTGAGAACGTAGTGCAGAGGCAGGAGTCTTTCTCGGAGTTTTCGGGTCGTGCCAACGACGCGTACTGGGTGGAAGTCCCGAGGTTTGGCGAATGGGATGTCCTGTCTGACCCTGGCCCGTCGGCCGCTGAGGTAGCTGGCCGCGAGTCAGCGCTCAGCGCGTAGGGAGGGGCTGGTCTGTCGGCTCACCTAGTGAGGGCGCTCAGCAGTGTTCACCCGAACGCGCAGCCTCCACTAAGGCTGATGGGTGGAAGCATGCGGTAATGACTGGGTTCTGGGCATGGTTCCACGACGCGTGGGAGATAGTCGGCGCCCTTGGTGCGGCTGCCGCAGCGGGTATCGCGGTTCTGCTTGCTTCGCGTGAACGAGTTGACCGCAAGGCTGCAGAGAGTGAGCGTGACATAGCGCGCGGAGCGCAGCGAACGGCCGAACAGCTAGACGCTCGTCGGGAGCGTGAACGGCAGGCCCGACAGATTGCAGTCTGGGTTGACACTGACGTCCCAGTGTCGTGGGAGTGGGAGCCGGACACTGGGCAGGAGCCGAAGGCGCCCAAGACGTTCCTCAACGTCACGAACCACAGCGGGCTTCCGATCTTCGATGTCGGTCCCGGTGTCACCTTGAGTCCCACCGACAGGGGACCGAGTGCGATGGCGTCCGAGGCTCCGGTGCTCCCACCGGGAGAATCACTGAAGTACGAGGTGTTTCCGACAGTGGTCAGTGACGATGATCCAACTGACATGATGTGGGTCTTTCGGGACCTTGCTGGCGTGCGTTGGGCGCTCAACTACAAGGGCGTGCTGCGCGCGCTGGAGGACGGCGCATATGTCGCCGGCGGCGGTGAAGATCCGGCACCCTAGCCCACACCGGAGTCGTGCGATGCCGCCGAACGTCTGCATCGACTCAACGCCAGCAACCCGCCGGCGGCGCCGGTGGTCACGGAGGCCAACGACGAGTTCCAGCGGGCGCTGGGCAACCTACGCAACCTGACGCGGGACGATCTCCAGGCCGCAGCCGGAATGTAGATCGTGCAGCCAACCAGACGTAGTCTCAGGTTGGACTAACGGCGGCCAGCGGTGCTTCTCCCGCTCGGCACCGAGCGTTCTCGAAACTCGCCTCGGTAGCAAGCGACAAGTGGTTACGCCGCACATCCGCACCTCATGACCATGGCATCGCAGTCCCGCGTGCGGCCGCTCACTCGTCAGCAGTCCGAGCAGGTCCAAGCGTGGACTGCACTCGCGCTGGAGCGGATGCCCTACATGGCGACGATGCTGTTCAACCTGCGGTTCGTCGACGCACCAGGGCTGGGCACGTTCGCGGTCGACGGCAGATACCGGTGCTACATCGACTTCGACGCCGTCGCGTCGCGCGGTCCTGCCTACTGCGGGCAAGCGCTGCTGCACGAGTGCTCCCACCTCTTCGCCGACCACGCCACCTTCGCCGAAGACATGGGCGTTGACCGAGCCATGCGGCAGGTATGGAACGTGGCCGCCGATGCGGCGATCAACGACGACCTGCGCGACGGCGGCTGCGAGATGTTCGACAACGCGAACCCCTACGGTCACGTCCTACCCTCGACGCTCGGCGAGCCGGACCACCGGACGCCGCACCACTACTTCCGCGCGCTGCACACACTGCTCGACAACCCGGACGCCCAGGTGGGGCGCGGACCAGGTGACGTCGGTACTCACGGCCAAGCGGACGCCGTCGGGCAGGGAGGGGGGTGGGCCGGGTGCGGCTCAGGTTCCGGGGGCGCACCTGCGCCGTGTGAACTCGGCGAGGGCGACGACCTCACGGGTGCGGCGCCTCCGGCCACCACTGCTGAGCGCGAACGCGTCCGGGTGGCCGTGGCCGTCTCGATCCGGGAAGCGGCTGCGAAGGCGCGCGGGACGGTGCCTGGTGGGCTCGTCGAGAACGCCGACCTGGTGCTGACTCCGGCCCAGGTGCCGTGGCAGCAGGTGCTGGGCCGGGTGCTGCGCGGTGCGGTGCGTGCTCGGGCGGGCACGATGTCGGAGTCGTACCAGCGGCGCAACCGGCGGCGGCACGATGCGCGAGTTCTCACGTCGGACGGGCGTGGCAGGCGCGTCGTGCTACCCGCGCTAATGGATCCGGTACCTCGCGTTCACGTCGTGCGGGACACGTCGGGGTCGATGTCGGAGGCCGACTTGAGCGCCGTGACCAGTGAGATCGTCGGCATCGCTAGGCGGCTCCGGGTGCGTGGAGACGACCTGGTGATCGCCGACGTCGACGCTGCCGTCCACGACACGCGCCGCTACCGGAGGCCGAGCGGGCTGGCGGAGGTCAGCGGGCGCGGTGGAACTGACATGCGGACTGGGATCGACCATGCCTTGCGAGCGCAGCCCCGGCCGAGCGTGATAGTCGTGATGACCGACGGCGAGACGCCATGGCCCTCGCAGCAGACGTCGTGCGTCCCGGTAGTTGCTGCGATCGTGCACCCGAGCCCTGAGCACGTCGTGGCCAAGGTGCCCGATTGGATACGGACGGTAGTCGTCCCTGCGACGAAGGAGTGACCGCGATGCGTGACTACGACGCACGGCTTCGAGAGCTGGCCGGGCTGATGCCTGGATGGCTGGGTGAGGGACGCGGAGCGGAGGTGTCGCACGCGGCTCTGGCGGCGACGCGAGGCATGATCCAGTGGGTTGAGCGGGAGCAGTTGCCGGAGCCGTGGATCTACCCCACCGAGGGCGGCGTGGTGCAGCTCGAGTGGGAGCAGGCCGGCGGGATCGAGGTGGTCGTTGCCGCGAACGGCTACGAGGTCCGAGCCGCTGGGGTCACGGAGCGGACTGAGTGCATCCAGCGGGCTCGGGCGCTCGTCCGGGAAGTGCTGCACTCAACTGGGATCCGGGCCGCGCGCGCTGCCTGCGCCGCACATCCGTCCTGATGAACGGGCCGAACAGCGGCCCAGGGTGACTCATCAGGAGGACTCATGCCGAGCACGCCGCCAGTCATGATGCGGGCTCTTGCCGCGCTGGTTCGGGCGAACGTACCTGTCCTGATTATGGGCAACCCAGGGCAAGGCAAGACCAAGAAGCTCGAACGCATCGGCCGTGCTTGGGGTCGCCACGTGGAGACGATCTCCGCGTCAGCGCGCGAGACGGTCGACTTCATGGGACTGCCGATGGAGGACGGCGGCCAGGTGGTCTACTCGCCGTTGTCGTGGGCAGTGCGCCTTGCTGACGCACCGTCCGGCCTGCTCGTCGTTGACGAGATCACGACGGCACAGTCGACGTTCAAGGCGTTCCTGCGGATCCTGCAGGAGCGGTACGTGGGGGAGTTCCTGCTGCCGGACTCGGTCTCGATCATTGCGATCGGGAACCCGCCCGAGATCGCGGTCGACGGCATAGACCTGCCGGGCCCTGTCGCCAACCGGTTCGCGCACCTGGACTGGTACGTGGACCGGGACGAATGGATGACTCATGTGGGCACGTCGTTTACGCAGGTCCCGGTGCATCGCATTGACTCGTACCTGACCGATGGCAGTCCGGCGGACCGGGCGCGCGCCGTCGCACTGGTTACTGGGTTCCTGCAGCACCGACCCGATCTGCTCGACGCCATTCCTGACGACCTGGTGGCACAGTCCGGTGCTTGGCCTAGTGAGCGGTCCTGGGCGAACACGATCGACGCGCTTTCCTTCGTTCCGCCCCACGACGAGGATCTGCGAGACCTGCTGCTCAGGTCACTGGTCGGGAGTGGCACGGCCACGGAACTGCTTGCTTGGCTCGCTATCGCGGACCTCGCTGACCCGGTCAAGGTGCTCGCCGACCCGGCGAGCGTGGATTGGTCCAGCCAGCGGCCGGACCGGCTATTTGGCCTCCTGAATGCGATCGCTGCCGTGGTGGACCTCGACGGCACCGTGCAGAGGTGGAAGCAGGGGATGGCCGTGGCCACTGCATGCGCGAACGGGGGGAGGCCCGACGTCGCCCTGCCGTTTGCGCGCCGACTGGCGAATCACCGACATGCGCAGCACGGTCTCCCTGGCGGGTTCAAGGCGGCCTTCGCTGACCTGTTCACTCGGACGGGCCAACTTGCTGCCGTCTGACGAGTTACTCCAGCGTCGCGACGACGTCACCGGCGGTGGCGTCGGCGTCGGTGAAGGTGAAGGTGACCGGGACCGTGAAGGTCGCGGTGCCTTCGGTGGTGTCGGCGGCCGAGGTGAACGGCTGATCGTAGGTGACGGGAACGCCAGTGACGGTCATGGTGATCGTCGTGCTGGTATCAGGATCGGTCTCGGGCACGAAGCTTGTGGCCTCGACCTCGCGGGATGCCGTCAGATCAACACCGTCAGCCGTCGGACACCCGTCCGCGCATGAGGTGAGGGCTGCAGCAGCGGCGCCGCGGGCGGCGGCGATGGCGTTCTGCGTAGGCTCCCAGCGCAGTGAGATCCTGTCCGCGGCGCTCACCGTCAGCTCGACCGAATCGGTCGCGACTGGTGTGCCGTCCAGGACAGGAGCGAAGAGATCCTGATACCTGGTGTCTACCAGGCGGTACGTGCCACCCGGGAGTAGCACGAAGTCGCCGGCGCGGTCGGCCGTAGCGCCTTCGATCTGCCAGCCCATGGCTGGGTCCACGACAACGACTGCGGGCGAGCCGAGCACGACGCCGTCTTCCGACACGGTGCCGAAAGGCTCACCGCCGAGCAGGACGGTGTCGCTGGAGACGGAGAAGTCCGGGTCGACCAGAGCTGGCACATTGGTGACGGCCTCGTCGGCGACGGCGGCCTCGCGCGGATCCGATGGCTCGACGATGAGTTCGTCGAACGCTTCGATATTCGCCGACGCCGCGGCGTTGCCGAGGCCCCCCGCGACGTCGGCCGGCGACCCATGGCCGGTGCCACACGCGGCGAGGGCGAGGACCGCGGCGGAGGGCAGCGCTGGTACGAGTGAGCGCATGGGCGGCCTCCGTATGTCGATGACGCGGCTCTGACGCAGAGAAGTGCTGCGCGAACAGGTTGCACATGACGGAGGGGAACGTGCCAGCGGGGAGCGCGGCGTGGCGGGAAATGGCCAGGACGTGGTTCCTAATCGCTTGGGCGACAGGCAATGGCCCGCAGGAGTGCTACCTCGCAGTGGGCGATGGTGACCTCGCCGTGGCGGTTGGTTAGGCCGTGCCGTTGGTGAGGCCAACTGGCGCGTCGGCCGTGCGTGGAACTCGTGAGCCAGCCAGTCAAAGTCCACAAAGCCCACAAAGTCCACAGCCTGATACGCTGTTGTAATGAACAAGGCCGAGGAGCCGTTCCTCACCGTGGCCGAGACAGCTCGGCTGCTCGGCGTGCACGAGAACACCGTCCGAAACTGGGTGACCGGCGGAACGCTGGTGTCGGCCCGCCTCCCCGGGGCGAAGCAGCACAGGTTCGCCCGTGAGGAGGTCATGCGCTTGGTAGCGCAGCGAGGCAATCCCGCGTCTTCGATCGCGCCGCAGCTGCGCAGGGTCGAGCCCGAGTTGGTGTCCGCAATGGAGCTCGACCAGTGGGCGGCAAGTAGCGATGCCAAGGGAACGTTTCCTGACCTGATACGCCGACTACTGGCCCTCACACCGGGGATCTCGAACGTTGACATCCGCGCCCAGGAGGGGGTCGCCGCTCCCGGGTGGGACGGCTCCGCTACTTCGGCGGGCAATGCGTTCCTGCCGGCTGGCGAGCTCCGGTTCGAGTTTGGCACCGAGAAGAACTCCAAGGGCAAGGCACAGTCGGACTACGACAACCGTGTGCTGGGGCTTCCTGCGGACAAGGATGCGGTCTTAATCGTTGCGACGCCGCGGAACTGGGCTCGTGGACGCGGATGGGCCGCGGACCGCACGAAGGAGAAGAAGTTCAAAGGCGTCAAGGCAATCGATGCACATGTCCTCGAGGGCTGGCTGCGTGCGACGCCTTCGGTCCATTACTGGATCTCCGAGCGCCTCGGACGCCATCCACGTGACGCGCAGACCATATCGAAGTGGTGGGAGGCCTTCCAGGGTCGCGTCCGGTACAAGATCCCGGCGAACTTCTTCGCGGCTGGACGAACCAAGGAGGTCGGCGAGCTGATCACCCTCCTGAAGTCAGGAAGTCCCACAGATCCGGTGGCGACAGTGAAGGCGCCGTGGCGTGACGAATCGCTGGCCTTCATTTACGCCGCGCTCGACGCCGATCCAGCGCTGCTGAACCGGACCATTGTGGTGACGGACGCCTCGGCATGGAACCGGCTGGTGGCCTCGCCGCAGAAGATGATCCTCGTCCCGCTGTTCGAGGACCGCGTCGATCTCAAGGCAGCGGAAGACGGAGGACACCGCGTCATCCTGGTCGCTGGTAGCGACGACATCGTCCGCAACGGCGAGGCGATCGAGCTGCCCAAGATCGACCGTGGAGTTGCCGCAGCGTCGCTGAAGGGGATCGACTTCGACTCCGGAACCCCCGACGGCATGGTCGCGCTGGCACGGCGCAGCATGCCGGCATTCCTCCGCTCCATAGCTCGCGAGCCGCGGCTCGCGACGCCGGAGTGGGTGAAGGACAGCCGGACCGCGTCGATCTTGGCCCCCCTGGTGCTGGCCGGCTCGTGGACTGGTCACCCCGGTGATGCCGCGATCCTCGAGAAACTGACCGGTGCCTCTGCGAGTGAGGTGGAGCGACTTCTGAAGACGCTCGCCAAGCGTTCAGATGCTCCCTTCGTCATGTCGGGTGGCATGTGGCGGTTAACGTCCCCGGCTGAAGCGGCGTACCTGCTGCTGCGCGAGATGGAGCTGTCCGACCTCGAGCGTTGGCGGGACGTCGTACTCGAGGTGCTCCTGGCTGAGGATCCCTTCAGCGGCATGGACACTGTCGCCCGGCTGACGGCGAGCGCGGCAGGGACCGCTCCCGCCTACTCGGGCACGCTGCAGAAGCAGTTCGCGGAGGGGCTCGTCCTCGCGGCTGCGACGGCCGGTGAGCTTCCCTCGCGCTTTCAGATGCAGGCGCATGTCGACGAGATCGTCGGGCGGCTGCTAGAGAGCGCGTCCGAGGACCCGGCCGGCGAGGTTTGGCTTCGTCTTGCTCCGTTCCTTCCGTCGCTGGCGGAGGCGGCACCCGAGATCTTCCAGGACGCCGTCGACGTCGACCTCGCACGCCCAGAGCCGATTCTCAAGACACTGTTCCGCGACAAGGACGGGGACAGTGACTTCTTCGGGCCGTCGTCGCCGCATCTGAATCTGCTTTGGGCGCTCGAAACGCTCTGCTGGTCGCCCGACCACTTCGGCCGCGCGGCTGGGCTGCTGGCGCGGGTGGCCGCGATCGATCCTGGTGGTCACCTGAGCAACCGACCACTGGAGAGCCTGCAGAAGGTCACGGCCGGGTGGGTCGCGCACAGCGGCGGGAATGTCGAAGACAAAGTCGCCGTGATCGAACGGGCGCTGCAGGTCGTGCCGAGCGTGGGGTGGTTTCTGGTTCTGAACGTGTGGCCCAGTGGAAACGCGGGCGCATTCGCTCCTCGCGGGCCGATTTTCCGTGACTGGGCGCCGAAGAAGCAATCAGTGTCGTATGCCGACTGGGACCGCTTCGTGAGCGAGTTGGTTCGGCTCGCAGTCGACGCTGTCGGTGATCGTGCTGACCGTTGGATAGAGCTGATTCCGAAGATCGACAACGTGCCGTCGCACGAGCGAACCAGGATCATCAATGCCTTCCGGCGGGTCTCCTCGACTGTGAGCTGGTCCGAGAAGGATCGGCATGACCTGTGGGACGCTTTCACCCGTGAGATCGCTCGCCACGAGGAGTTCCCCGACTCTTATTGGGCAATGTCAGCGGACGATCTCCAGCCCTTCAAGGACGTCGCCACCGAGATCGCGCCGACCAACGATCCGCGCCGCTACTCGAGGCTGTTCGGATGGCGCGTGCCCGTATCCGGCTTGAAGCGCGGCGATGACGGGTACGACGTCAAGCTCGCGGAACTTCAGCGGGAAGCGATCGGTGAGGTGCTCTCTCAGGGCCTGGACCAGCTCGAGGCACTGATCGCGGACGTCCCGATCCCGACGGTTGTTGGCAGGCACCTCGCGACGATGACTGGCGCGCCTGAGGAGGACATCCTCGCGTGGGTCGCGACCGATGTATCGCGCCTTCGAGACGCCGCCCTCGCTTATGCGCGGTGGAAGATCTCCGAAGAAGGAATGAACTGGCTGCGGTCCGCTCTGGACAGCACGCACCTGGCTAGCGGTGGTGCTCGCGAATCGCTTATGGCTGCTGTCCCGTTCGCCAAGGCCTTCTGGACAGAGGTCGACGCCCTCGACGAGTCACTCTCGGCGGGCTACTGGCAGCGTGTCGTGCACTACGAGGTTCCTGAGGCTGATCGTGCCGAAGCGGTCGATCTGCTCCTCGAGCACGATCGCCCGTGGCAGGCGGTCGGCCTGCTTAGCGAGATGCTCGACAGCAAGCAGGCGCCCGATGTTGAGCTCGTCAAGAGGGCGCTGCGCGCCGTGATCGGCGCGACCGGTCCCGCTGATGACCGACAGATGAGCAGCTACTTCATCGGGATGCTGCTCGACTACATGGAGCGCGAAGCACCGGACGACTCCGACCTACCGTCGTTCGAGTTCATGTTCTTCGAACTCGTACACGACCATGAGCCATCTGGTGCTCTCTACCGCGCGCTCAGAAGCGACCCTGGCGACTTTGTCGAGCTAGTAAAGGCCGTGTTCCGCGGGGATGGGGAAGCGAAGCGCAAGCTCACAGCGCAGGACCAGGCGTATGGCCACCTGGCCTGGAGCGTGCTTAGGGAATGGCCCGCGCTGCCGGGCCTTCGCGACGACGGGACGATCGACGGCGACCACCTGACGGAATGGGTTCGCGGCGCCCGCCTTGCCCTGGCTGATGTCGGACGCGCAGCCATCGGGGACGAGCAGGTGGGACAAGTGCTTGCCTCAAGCCCACACGGGGCGGACGGCGTCTGGCCCGCCGAAGAGGTGCGGGACATCATCGAAAACCTCGTCAACACGCGGATCGAGACCGGACTCCACATCGGCCGGACGAATCAGCGCGGCGTCACAAGTCGCGGCATGTTTGACGGGGGCGATCAGGAACGCACTCTCGAGCAGGAGTACCGCGACATGGCCGCGCGGATCTCGACCAAGTGGCCACGCACCGCTCGGGTGCTCCGTGGCATCGCCGACAACTACCAGCGAGAAGCCAGTAGGAACGATGCCGAGGCCGAGCGTCTCGGCGACGACGGCTAGGGGAATGCTGAGCAGTTCGGCCTTTTGTCGCGCGTCGTCGGGCGATCGTGCGGTCTGCCCGCAGGCTGAGGCCACGATGAGGCTAGCGTTCAGACATGGACGTCGCGCGCATGGTCCTCGACTACGTCACTGTCCTCATCTGGCCCGCGATCCTTGTGGTGGTCCTGGTTGTGTACCGCCATCCGATCGCAGACGTTCTTCCTCGCCTCAGGCGAGCGAAGGCCGGCGGCTTTGAGGTGGAACTTGGCGACGCCACGGAGCGAGTAAACGAGAGCCTGGAGGCCGTCGACCAAGCTGGGGACTCAGATGGTGACGTTCAGTTGACCCGCGTGGACCTGGAGAAGATTGTTCGCGAGTCCGCTGCTGCCGGCTGGTCGGTAGGGACGACCTTGCCGTTCCGGTCAGAACCACGGCCTGTTGTCGAGTGGGTCGATGGCAAGCCCCGCATCAAGTACTGGTTCGCTCGCTCTCGATGAGATCGGCCTGGAACGGATCGTCGGGGTCGAACCAGGGGTTTTCGAAGCCTTCGGCGTCAAGAAGTTCCCTGAGACTGAGCCCTGCGGCAACCAGTGATTGGCCGTCTGGGGCTGGACACTGGTCGGTCGCCGCGGTCTGATTCGTGGGCATGGTCCGCGGATGTGCGGAGGTCATTCGATGACGAGCGCGCCGTCCTTCGAGACGGACAGGTCGACGGTGTGGCCCCGGACGGCGTCGCTCAGGTGGTCTCCGGCGTCTCCGAGTCCTCGGTCCCAAAAGCCGGTTCCGTGACCGTTGCGGGTGAGCCATAGGTCGTGCCCGATTTGCGCTCCGTCGTATCCCGCGACAGCCTCTCGTGCTTGGGCGATCGACTCGCGGTGGACCGTCAGGAAGCGCCGCACCTCGTGCTCGAGCGTGGCGCGGCTGGCGGGGTCGAGGTCGTCAGGCGACCACGAGCCGCCGTCCGTCCTCTGCTCGATGTGATCGCCGTCGGTCCAGAGTGCCGCGTTCGTGTAGGCCCAGATGGCGTCGTCAACCTGCTGGTCGAACTCGCGCAGATGTGCGGTGAGTCGCGGCCACAGGCCGGCCGGGCTGCTCGGGTCGGCGTCATCGTGCAGCGCGACAGCCTTAGTTCTCGATTCAAGGAGGTCCGTGAGCTCGTCGGTTCCAGTGGTCGGATCGAGTCCTTCGAGGACGACGACGGCGTCCTGGAAGTCCCAGTCGTCTCCAGACAGTTCCTGGACGCCGTACTCGTCGGCGAACCATGCCTCGATGGGGAGCGCGTGGTCGGTGAGCCAGCCCTCTGCGGCGGAGTCATCATGGCCGTCGAGGAGGTTGGCGAGACCCGCGCGGACCCCGAGGGCGACGCCCGCGCGGACGCGAAAGCAGCTTCCGTCCTCGTCCGCGACGATGTCGGCCCATTCGAAGTACGGCGACTGGAGGTCGTACCCGTCGACATGCTCGGTCGCACCAGGCGCGAGCCCGAGCGCTTCGATCGAGATCGCGGCCGTGTCGTCATCGAGGTCGAGATCCGCTGCGCTGCGGACGTTGGGCGCGAACTGGCCGCCGGAGGAGTCGGGCGCACCTGCAGGGCGTCGTGGGAGATCCGTCATGTCGTGGTGGTGTGCGGGCATGTCACGGTTCGCTGTCGTCGAACACCGGCTCGTGGCCCGTGAAGTCAAGCTGCATGTGATACCAGTTGATCGCAAGGCCGACCGTGGGTCTGCCGCGTGCCTCCTCCTTCGGGAGGCGTAGGCGTGTGCATTCGTCGCGGGTGAGCGTTCGGCCCATGTCGTAGCCGCGGTCGCGGGCCGGTCGGTTGCCGGCGGGGTCGAAGCGTTCGAATCCGTCGACGTGCGCTTCGCGGAACCAGGCATCGATTGCCCGCTGCCCGGCGACTCCGATCCGACGGAACGTGGTTAGACCCTTCAGATTGTCCTGGGTGGATGACTGGTCCGAGCGGTAAGGGTGCTCGCCGTGGTACTCGAGCCCGATCCTCCGGATCGCGGTTTCCCGAGGGCCGTCGTCCCACGACAGCTCGACCCATCCCTCGGCGGACCCCGAAGCCAGGTGGGTCGCGAACTCGGTGCCGGGGAATCGGCGGAACACGTCGGAAAGGAACGCGGACCTCGACCGTGACTCGCGGGCAACCTCGGTGGGTTGCCTCAGCTCGACAGCCCCTTCACTTCGGGGGTGTGGCGCGAACTGGCCGCCGGAGGAGTCGGGTGCACCGCGTGGATGGCGGGCGGGTCCACTCATGCTGCGGATGAAGTGCGGCGCGGCCCTACGACGTCAGAGAGAGTCTTCGAAGACGGGCTGGTCACCGGTGAAGTCTAGGTGCCTGTGGTACCAAGACACCGCGAGGCCGATCGTGGGGTAGTAGTCGATAACCTTCTGCGGCAGGCGCAGCCGAGCGCACTCAGCCTCGGTGAGGGGCCGCTCGCTGTCGTAGCCGCGTTCTCCAGTTGCCCGCTCCCCGCTGACGGGGTCGAAGCGTTCGTATGAGGTGATGCGCGCGGCCTGGAACCAGGCGTCTATCGCCAGTTGTCCAGCGGTGCCGATCTCGCGCCGGGTGAGCACGCCGGACAGTCCGTAGCGGGTGCTCTGGTGGGTGTTCACCTGGCGGTAGGCGTCGTCTGAGCCGTCGAACTGCTCGGACTGGTACTCGAATCCGATGCGGCCGACAGTCAGCTCTCGGGGGCCGTCGGTCCAGGAGACGTCGACCCATCCGTAGGCGGTGCCGGTGGCCATCCGGACCGAGACCTGGGTACCGGGGAATCGTCGGCGCAGGTCGGAGCGTAGCGCGGCGGCGGAGCGCTTCGCATCGATCCGCTCGACCGGCCGTGGGAGCTCGATCGACTGCTCGTCTCGTGCGTTCGGCGCGAACTGGCCACCGGCCGAGTCGGGTGCGCCGCGTGGACGGCGGGCGGGATCGCTCATGCCGCGGATGAAGTGCGGGCCGCGGCCAGCCGCCGTGCCAGCTCCGGCTGAGTTCCCGGCTCGTACCAGGCCTGGACCACTTTCGCAGGTGCGTCGACCGACTCCCATAGGCCGCGGCCCTTAGGAACATATTCGCCGAGCACGGGAGCCTCGAACGGCAGTCGGAGAGCGGCCATCCGGTCACCGTTGGACGCGTTCCCGAGCAGGATCCTGGCCAGGTTCGATCGCAGGTCGGTACTGCCCGGAATGCCGTCCAGGATCTTCGCCGAGAGCTTCTGTGTCGCGAGCACCAGGATGACGCCGGCCGAACGCAGCTCCCGTGCGATCCGGCCGGCCAGGCCACCGATCTGCAGGCGTGCCGCGTTCTCGGCCATGATCCGGTCACGCTCGACCTCGGCGTCCGGGTCGTCGAGCTCCTTGGGGAGCCGCGGCACGGCGTCCTGGGTGATCAAGGACGTGAACTCGTCGATCACCATCATCAGCGGCTTCGGCCGCACCTCGGGAGGTAGCTCGCGGTAGGAGCCGACGCCATGCTCGGCGTTGAGCAGCTTGCGGCGTGAACCCTCTGCGTAGACCCATTTCATCGCCTCCAGCGCGTCTTCGATGTCGGTCGCGATCGCCCGCACGTAGCCCTTGGCGAAGCCGAAGTCCGCGGCCTCCTTCGACGGGTCGGCGATCACGATGTCCCAGTCGCGGACGATGGCGCCGAACAACAGCGCCTGAAGCGTGACCGACTTCCCGCCACCAGTCGCACCAGCGACCAGGAGATGCGGCGAGACGAGCGGGTCGAAACAGACCGGCGTGCCGTCGACGGCCGTCGCGAACGGCAGCCCCTCCAGGTCCGCTGCGAGGTCGTAGTCGTACACCGCTCGGGCAGGCAGCGGGTCACGCTCCGACACGAGCAGTCGGGCCGACGACGCTCCGGCGGGCCCCTCGCGGACGTCGAGGAACGAGTTCCCGGTGGCGGTCTTGAGCCGGTTCGTTCCGTCCCTGACTTCGGGTACCGAGAGCCCGGGCGGCAGCGAGAAGTTCAGGACCTGCACGTCGGTGTTGTGGGGCAGCGTGCTCATGTCGGTGAGGGACGGGGTCAGCGCGCCGGCGCCGGTCACGCCCGAGTCCAGCCAAGCCTGCTCCCAGTCGAGCGAGGTCAAGGTGGCCTCGTCACGCTGCGGTCGTGCCAGTCGGGCCCGCCGTGGCGCCGCCCCGGCATACAGCGTGCACCCGTCCGAGGACGTGGCAACACGCAGCCAGGGCACCCCGAGCGACTGCCGAAGCCGCGCAACGGCACCGCGGACGTCGGCCAGGGTGACACCGCCGTACAGGCGGATATCGATCCGCCAGATGTGGTGACGCGACGCCGCAGCGGTCAGCGCTGCCACCTTGAGCACCTCAGGTCGGGCGAGGCGGGCGTCGGTGAACGCCCGGCTGACGTGTCCAGCGGCGACCCAGCGTGGCGCATCCCCCGGGCACGGCGCCAGGTCCGCCAGTCCGGGCATGGGATCCTGGGACCACACGACGGCGAAGGCCTGGTTGTGTCGCTCGTTCCCGTGGCCCGCCGAGGGGCGGGGCCAGTACGCGAAGGAGCAGAACGCCGGCGACCCGGGGATCGCCGCGGCCATCGCCTTCTCATACTTGGGCTGCATGTAGATCTCCGACGACTCCCCATGCAGCGTCGTGAACGGCTGAAGGTGCAGCTCCTGCCCGTCGGCGAGCCGGGCGGTCGCCGTCAGGCCCTTGTACGGCGTCGGTGCGTTGACGCTCTGGCCCAGCACCGGCTCCCATCGCGAGCGCCACTGGTCCTCGCCGAGCGCCCACGCGAGGTCGTCCAGGGTGACTCCGGCATCGTCGCGGAGCCGCACGTTGTCGTCGGACACCGCGCCGAGGAACATCACGCCGCCGTTCATCCGGTGGTCGACCACCTCGCCGACGTCGATCGAGGCTCCGACCGATCCGCGGGCGGGGGACTGCCGGTAGTTCTGCAGCGTGGTGACGCCGAGCGGCGCCCACCGGGTTGCCCAGATGGCGGGGGAGTCGGGCGCGGTGAGGCGCTCGATGCTGGTGAGCGCCATCGAGTGGAACGTGGTGCCGCCGCCGGATGCGGCGGAGAAGGCGGCTCGCACCATGAGGCGTGTGATCTGGGGGTCTGTACCGGGCGCCGCGATGTCGGGCATCGCGTCGTCGGCCCAGGTGAGGATCTCGAACCGCGTTGGGTGCGCGGACCCGGGCACGGGCGCACCTGATGAGTCGGTGGTTGGGGACTCGAGTACCGCGGCTCTGGAGTTGGCGCCCAGCGAGGGAAGCAACCGTGGGCCGAGCGGGTAGAACGCGGCGGCCCCGTGTGACGCCGGCGCCTCGAATGTGGAGAGCACCAACGGCCCGATCGTTTCGTAGGCCACCAGGTACGGCGCTGGATCCTGCTTTAGGGCCGCCCATCGAGTGGCCCAGACCTCGCGTGCCGCGATCAGGGTGATCCACGGCGCAAGAGCGGTCGCCGTCCACGGGATCTTGAGCGCTAGGACGACGGCCATCATGGTCGCGGTGGCCGTGAGAACCCCAGCGTCCGCCGGGCCGTAGAGCTCGTGAGCCGACGGGGCGATCGGCAGCCGGAGAGCGTGGAACGCGGCGGTCGTTCCGGCGACGGCGACCAGGACTCCGTACGCGAGCGCCTTCGGCCAGGTCGTAAACAGCTTGGGCAGAGAGTTGAGACGGACTCCGGGGCTTGCCTCGTCGATAGTGGCGTGGCGGCGTCGGGACGCTGCGAGCTGCCAGACGACGATGGCCGCTGCGGCGGCGTTGAACCACGGGCACCAGATGGGGATGCCTGTCCTCAGTGGGAGGAAGGTCGCGAGCACGCCGGCGCCGATGCCGGTGAGCCAGGAGCTGAGGATCGGCCAGCCGGGGAGCCAGTCAGGGTTCGGGAGCAGCAGCCGCCAGCGCAGCTCGGACACCTGTCGGTAGCTCAGCATGGCCTTCCGCTCGGTGGGTCCGAGCGGGGTCAGCCGCCCATCGGCGTTCTTGCGGCCGCTGAGCCGCGGGGGCATCGCCGTCCAGCCTGCGACGAGGAGGCCGAGCCAGACCGCAGGTGTCGCCGGGTACCCGGTCATGTGAGCCCCGACGGCGAGCGTGGTGGCGACTGCAATGACCGGGAGCGTGATGTCGCGCTGGACCGAGGCGCTGGTAGCCATGGGGTCGGCTCACGCTGCCCGACGGGCGTCCTGATGGCGGCGGCCGGGTGAGGCCGGCGCGGCGACGAGCGCCGAAAGTGCGTCCACGATGCGCCGGTCAGCCATCCGGCGGCCAGCGAAGCGCGCGACCGCTCTCGCCAACTGCCCAGCAGGGATCACCCGGGCGCCCGGCACGCGCAACAGCGCTCGACGGAACGTGCCGGCCCGAGATGGCCACACCACGACGAGCGGCCAGACGATATCCGCCCGGATACCTTGCTTCTGCAAGAAGGCGCGGAGCGCGCGTGCCGCCATCTGCATTGTCTTCTTCTCGGCGTGCGAGAACCGGTGCAGGCCGCGGAATGTGCGGCCAGCGACGGTCCAGTAAACCCCGGGTCGCCAGACCTTGGCATCGACCAAGAGCACACGGCGGCCCGAGACCACGACATGGTCGATGTTGGCCTTGATGCCAGGGATCGGAATGCGGAGGTCGTGCAGCACGGCAATGCCGTGGCGGCGTGAGGCCTCGTCGAGAATCTCTGCGGTGCGGAGCTCGCCAGCTTGGCCGATGCGGGCGACGTCGGCATTCGCTGCCCATGACGGCACCCCCGTGAGCCCTGCTCCCGGTCGGCCGATGATTTGCCCCTCGCTGTGGATGCGCTGTTCCATGCTGCCGAACATGCGCACCGGCGCTGCCGGGGTACACACGCCAGCCGCTGACACTGGGTCAGCGACACCCCGGGCGACGGCACTCGAGGCGGTGGACTACGACTCGCGGGTCGTGCTCGGGTAGGAGCAAATCTGCGGCGGCGACGAGGTGTCCGCAGGGCCAGAGGCGATCGCCCACCTCACAGAACGCTTCGTGTCCCTGCCGGTCACGCCAAGCTCGGCAAAGACCGGTTCGGCGAGGACCAGTACAGCAACACGATCGATGTGACGATCACGGCCCAGCCACATCGGTGGTCCTGTCCGCGCTGTCACGCTTCCTGGAGGCTGCCGGCGACCGCGCACTGATCACTCGAGGACTTGGCTGCGTGGTTACCGACGCCGAGTTCCATGCCGAGCATCCGCCGTCGAGATCCGCAACCGAGCTCCCCCCGGAGACGGCAATGCGCTTGATCGCCCGCGGAACATCACCGCAGGTCAGTCGATATGGTCGCCGCCCCTGGAGCGTGGCTCACACCCGTGCTAGCGTCTCCTGCATCTACCCGGCGCAGCCGGACCGCATCGCCACAGGTCACGGCAGCCTTCCAATGCGAAGGGTTCTGTCGGAACTAGAGCCCGTAGGGCATAGAAACTGGAGATTGCATGCGGTTGCACACAAGACGACTTCCGTCTTCCGTCGGAACCAAAGCCCGAAGGGCATAGGAACAGGTCCGACCAGACGTTGTTCGTCAGGTCCGACTCACGACCAAGTCGCCATGATCAAGCCCTAGGTCGAGCGCGCCTGTGATAGCCGCTGCAGCACGCCGGGAGCGCATGCATGCCCGGAACTAGTCGCTCCATGCGCGGTACCCCGCCTCCCATCGTGATCCGCGTCCCGCTGTTCCGTCTCGACGTATGCAGGGTTCACCCTGTTCTGCCCTTGTGGTCCGACACGGCATGCAATGAGGTAGTCCCTACCCGTCGACGAGTGGGAGCACGATGCCCGGCAGCGCTGAGCACCGATCGGACCGGTTCATCAATCCGTATACGTTCGTGTCTTTCGCGGCCGAGGGGTCACCGGAGTGGCGCTTCGAACCTGCCGGTCACGCCAAGCTCGGCAAAGACCGGTTCGGCGAGGACCGGTACAGCGGCACGATCGATGCGACGATCACGGCCCGCAGCCCGCTGCTGATCCGCAATGTTGATGCCGAGGGCGATGGGGCGCCGCGGAGGGTGTTCGAGGGGCAGTTCGACGGCGGGCTTGTCCCCTACCTGCCCGGCTCGTCCCTGGCGGGAGCTGTCCGGTCGCTCCACGAGACGATCACGGGCGGCTGCCTTCGGGTCTTCAACGCGGACTTCCGACCCGGATACCGGGACCAGGTCGTGCGGCGCCGTGGTCGCTGGCGGCTGGCCAGGGTGTCGGGAGTCGATGTGGACGGTCGTCCGACGCGACTCAACGTGTGCGACCGGAAGACTATCCGGATCGACCATGCGGCCCTCCTCGCGGCTCTGAAACTGGGGGTTGGCAGGCCAGTGCTTCCGGCGAGCGGGATTTGTGTTCTGGTAGCACCGTGGGCGCGACAAGGCAATGGGCTCGGCCCGGATCGGGTAGAGGACCCTGCGGGGCTGAAGGTCGTTATCCAGGCGGCGGATGTGCCGCGTGGTGAGCAGCCGTGGGCTGTCCTCGTCACGGAGCCGACAACCCGCACGGGCGCCGTGTGGTGGACGGCGGGGCAGTTGAGTCACGACCGTGACGTCGTGCTCGCCGAAGGGGCCTGGGAGTCGTACCTCTACGCGGTTGCTGGTTCGGACGACGTCGTGAAGAAGCGTAGTTCCGGCAACTCGCTCGTGGAGGTCTCGAAGGAGTTCACCGAGACCGATGACAACGGGCTCGAGACCGAGGTCGTCAAGGTTGGCCGCCGGCACATCGCGCAGCGCGGACTAGTGCTGGGGCAGATGGTGTGGGTCGAGTGCGACCTGCTTGACGACGCGACAACGGAGATCTTCGGCGTCGCGCTGTCCACGGTTTGGCGGCACAGCCCGGCGGATACGGCGGCCGACCGCGTCCCAGAGCACTACCGTGCGTGCCACGACATGAAGAGTCTGTGCCCGAGCTGCCGGATCTTCGGCGCGGTCAAGGTGACCGGCCGCGATGCTACAGCGGGGCAGCATGCGTACCGAGGTCACGTGCGCTTCGGCGACGGTATACCGATGAAGGCGTACCCGTTCCAGTATCTAGACCTGCCGCCACTTGGTCAGCCGCGACCCGGGGCCGGTCAGTTCTACCTCGACCGGATCGCGGCGGACGAGGCGGGTGCCGCGCCCGAACCGAATGGGCTCCCGCTTCGCGAGTGGGGCTCTACGACGGACGACCGGCAGCATCGGAACCTGCGCGGTCGCAAGCGGTACTGGTTGACAGGTGAACCGTCCTCGCGACAGTACTTCCGCGCGACCTACAAGGGGGCACCGAGTCTGTCGAGTCTCACAGGGGACGACAACGCAGCCTCGATGCACACCGAGAACGTTCCGACGATTCCCTCAGCGACGCGGTTTACGGTGAAGGTCTCGTTCGACGGCCTCAGCCTGGCTGAGATCGGGTCGCTGGCTTGCGCCCTGGACCCGCACCCCCTCTTCCCCGACGCGCCTGCGGACCACACGTATGGTTCGTCGGTCGGCGGTGGTCGTCCGCTCGGATTCGGCACGATCACAACCGCCATCGACGCCCTCCAGCTGGACACGGCCGCCTCGCGGTACCTCGGCGACGCCCAGCCGTCGATCACTCTCAGTGACGCCGTCAGCGCCTTCACCGCGGACCTGAGACTCTCCGAGGCGCGACGCATCCAGCTGGAGCACGTGTTGCGACTGGGGTTCGTGCCGGACGACCTGGTCTGGTACCCGCCAGCGAAGCCGTTGGCCCGAGGCAGCGAGCATCTGACCACAGCGCAGATTGAGGACCTGCTCAAACCAGGGTTCCCGTTCTGGGAGGAGACCTCGGGGGCACGGCTCAAGAAGAGCGTCCGCTCGCTGCGCCAGCTCCCACTCGCAGAGTCCCCTGTGGAAGCCCAGACGATGCCCGTCATCACGGAGAAGCAGAAGTGACATCAAAGGTCTTCGTCGATGTCGCTGCCGTCCGAATCCAGCACTATCTGTCGCGATCGAAGTCTCTGCGCGGTCGCCGAGCAGCTTCCGGCGAATTGGCGCAAGCCACGTCGCGTGAGGTGATCGAAGAGATCGTGAAGCCGCTAGCTGAGATTAACAAGGACGCTGGCGACGTGGACTCGGTGGTGAGTCTCGTCTTCGACGACCCGGGCGAGGGCGTACGCGCGGACTGGATCAACCGGGTCGAGGAGCTGGTCCTGGCGCACCTGCGCAAGCGGCTCCCGGCGGTGGAACTGCAGTCCTTGAGCGGCGTCGGAGACACCTACCTCGAGGCGTACGCATCGCAGATCGGTCCGGCCAAACGGGACGGCCGTGTGCGCCGGGACCTGCCGCCGCCGGCGGAGTTCCCGTTGGCGCAGCCGTGCCGGGCCTGCCGGGTCGACCCGGCGGTCGGGCACCGCGAAGTGAACGGAAAGTCCACGGCTTTGTGCCTGGACTGCGTCATGAGGAACGTGTCGCAGTCCGAGGCCATCCGCGACGAGGCGTCGCCGCTGGGGCGCCTGGCTCGGCACGCCAGGCGGCAACCGCCAGATGGTTTCGACGACCTGGTTCTGTTGTCGGACGTCCCGGCGAACCGGACCCAGCTCGCGACGGTCGCCGCGGACGGCAATGCCTTCGGCGCGTTCTTCACCGCGCTGGCCCGGCACGGGAAGGACGACGAGAAGGAGCAGATCTCGACAAGTCTGTCTTCGGCGGTGTTCCAGGCGCTGACCGCAGCGACGGACGCGGTGTTGGTCGCCCTTCCGTCGCACAGCCTGCCCGTCGTCCCGCACGTGATCGGCGGGGACGACGTTGTCGTGACGCTCCCGGCAGACCAGGCGTGGCGGTTCACCACGGAGTTCCTGTCCCGGTTCGACCGGGCGATCAAAGAGTCCGTCGGTCCCGTGGTCGAGAAACTCGCCATGCGCCGGCGCGCCGCCGGGGACATGAGCCCGGTGGTCATGCCGTCGGTGTCCGCAGGCATCGTGTTCGCCCACTATGCCCAGCCATTCGGTCTTGTGATGGAGGCAGCTGAGCGCCAGCTTAAGCAGGCCAAACGTGGCCGCAAGGGCGCCAGGGCGGCGATCTCGTGGCTCGATGTCACAACCGACGGGTACGAGCATCCCGGCCGCAGCCCAGTCGACCTGGCGACTCTCCGAGAGGACGACGTTCCATCGGCCGCCGCTCGTGGCCTCGACAGGCTCAGCGGCACGACGTCGAGCCACCGCGCTCAGCTTGTCCGCGCGCTGCGCACGGCGGACCAGACCATCGCCGCCAGCGTCGCGCTACGCAACGGCACCTGGGAGCAGGTCCGTCCTTTCATCGGCGACAACGCCGAGATCTCGCTTGACCAGGCGCTGAGTATCGTGAGGTGGTGGCGGTGATCGTGACGATCACGTTCCACGGCCCGTTCCGGGTCGTGACAGCCGACGGGCGTCCCGGTATCAACGACGCCGTCGACCCTGACGAACTGCTCCCGGCGTCCGCACTCAAGGGCGTGATGCGGCAGGCAGCCGACGTTCTGTTCCCGCAGCAGACCACGTTGACCGAAGCCGTGTTCGGGACCCCGCGCACCGCGTCCCCCTGGGCCTGGGGGCCGGTCGAGTTCGCGACGACGCCCTGCATCTCGGTCCGGGCTCGCGGGTCCATCGATCCTGAGACAGGAACAGCGAAAGACGACCACCTCATGTTTGCCGACGAGGTGTGGGCGACCACAGCGTCGTTCGAGATCAGCCGCACCGCCTATCTCGAAAGGGACACCACCGGCCGGCACGAGGCGCTGCTTGTCTGTGCTTCGGCGGGCGTTCACGCGCTCGGCGCGGACCGGCGCCGCGGCTTGGGCTGGGTCACGCTCACCCCGTCCGTCCCGGTCACCGAGGACCTGCTGGATCTGCTGGGGGTACCCGTATGAGGACATGGACTCTGACCGCGACCACCCGCCAGCCGCTCGCGCTCGGCACCGGCCCCACCGGCACTGCCCCGACCGAGACCCATGCCTACGTCCCAGGCTCCGTGGTCCGTGGCGCGTTCGCCGCGAGGTGGATCGCACAGCATGGCGTGCCCGACGGCGCGAACGCGCACCGGGGAGAGTTCATTGCCTTGTTCGAGAATGGCGTCACGTACGGGCCGTTGATGGCCGAGGGGTCGACTATCACCCCGGTGAGCGTGCGCCAGTGCAAGTACGGGGCGTGCGGCACCGTCGTGGACGCCGCGTTCGAGGTGGGCGGCCTGGCCGAGTGCGGGTGCGGCATGCCGCTCGAGTCGTCCAAGGGTGGCGTGAGCTTGCCGATCGGCCTGCGCCGGCAGCGCACCCAAGTCCACATGAACGTCGACGATACGGCTGCTGACGGTGACCTGTTCACCCGCCGCACCTTGTCGTCGTCGAAGGGCGGGCACATCTTCCGGGGCAGCGTGCGCGTCGATGCGGTCCTGCCGGTAAGTGCCGCAGCTTGGTTGCAGTCGGTCACAGCGCTCCGCGTGGGTGGGCGGCGCAGCACAGGCGGTGAGGTCCAGGTCACGCTATCCGACGGCGTACCTGAGCTCCTAGGGCCTTCCCAGCACGTCGTGCTGGTCTTCGCGTCGCCGGCGATCCTCACCGATGCCTCTGGCCTTCCGCTCGACCTCACCAGCCCCGACGCGGTACGCGACGCGTTGACCGACGAGATCGGAGACGTGTTCGGCGTCCCCATCACGAAGGTGACGACGTGGACGCGCGATGAGCTGGTCGGAGGTTGGCACGCGGCCTCCGGCCTGCCGAAACCGATGGAGCGGGCGCTGGCCGTCGGATCCGTCTTGCGGATCGACCTGGCAGAACCCACCAGCGGAGAGGCGATTGGCGCACTCCGTGACCGCGGGCTCGGCCTGCGCCGCGGGGAGGGGTTCGGGCACGTTGTCGTCCGCGCGATCGCCTGGGCACCGACTACAGTTGAGGCGGAAGCCCCGTCCACGGCAGTGCCCGACGAGGTGATGGCCTATGTCCGCGACCTGCTCGGTTCGCCGGCTGCGAATTGGCTCGCTGTCGAGCTGAGAGATCTCGTCGAGGCTCTCGCCGCGACCCCGCCGGGCGCTGAGCGCCCGGCGGCGGTCCTGCTGGACCGGCGCACCTACCGCGAACTATCCGGCTCGATCCGTGAGCGTGTCCGGGACCTGATTGAGAAGGACACCAGGCTGATCTACGCCGTGCAGGCCCGGTTGCGCGCCGAGCTCCGGCTTCAGGACGCGGTGGCGAAGGACGCGCTGGCGAAGGACGCGCGATGAGGGTCCACCTGCTGCACCTCACCCTGACCGCCCGCAGCCCGTTCGGCGTCGCCGCCCCGGAGACCACTGAGTCCGGGTCTACGACTAAGCCGAGCCTGCCGCTGGCAACGAACCCGGCGGGCGAGCCCTACCTGCCGGGCACCTCGGTCACAGGTTCCCTGCGGGAGGCGACGCCAGAAGTCCGACGCGGAGCGCTGTTCGGGTTCGCGCTCGATGACAAGGCGGCCAAGGCCGCCAAAGAGCGCAAGAAGCCCGTCGCGCAAGCGTCCCTCGTACGAATACTCGGCACCCAAATGACGCCCCCGCACGAGCCCGAGGTCCGGCGCCGGGCCGCGATCGACCGCCACCGCGGCGCTGCAGCCAACCGGACGCTCTACTCCCGCCAAACCCTGCCCGCCGGGACCATCGTCGAGGTCTGGCTACGTATCGACCAGCCGGGTAGCGAGTCGCCGCTGCCCGAGGTCAAGGCGCTGCTGACCGGCTGGCGACCGGTCCTTGGCGGCGGGCGCACCACCGGACACGGCGACCTGCAACTCACCGCGATCCACCATCGCGAGCTTGACCTGACCACCCGGACCGGGCTCCTGACCTGGCTCTCGCAGGGCGGGCCGGGCATGGTGGGGCCGGACGTCGACGGCACAAGGCGGCTCTTCCCCGACAAGGACGAGGCCGTTGTGCCCCTCGACCACCGCTTGCTATTCAAGGACCCGCTGCAATTCCGCGTGCTCGACGCGCTACACCCGGGCTCTGGGGCGTCGTCGCGCATCGACGGCGGGACGGTGGCACGCGTGCTCAAGGACGCCAACGAGACCGTTGTTGTGCCAGGCAGCACATGGAAGGGCCTGCTGCGCTCACGCGTCGAGTACGTGTACCGGTCGGTCGGGCTGCCTGTGTGCGACTCGGTCAGCGACGACGGGGCCGGCCCCTGCGGCACGTGCGACGTGTGCCAGGCGTTCGGGGCAGCGAAGTCCCGCACCGCGACCTCCCGGCGACGCGGCTACCTCGCATTCCCCGACACCCCCGTCAACGGCGGAACGCTTCACACCCGCAACCACGTCGCGCTCGACCGAGTGTTCGGCGGGGCGGCCGACAAGCAGTTGTTCGCCGAGGACGTCGTCGAGGGCGGCACCATCCGGCTCGCAATCCGCGCCAACGGAAACCCGGCGCCGGCGTTGCGCGCCGCCGTCGTCCTGACGCTGGGCGACCTCGCCGACGGGCTGATCGGCGTCGGCGGCGGCACAACCCGCGGGTACGGGACCCTCGCCCCCGACGAGGCCACAGCGGCCTGGCTCACGATCGAGCGGCCCGCCGCGCAGGCAGCACTGAAGGCCGCAACCGAGGAGGACCACACGTGACCACCACCGGCTACCTGGTCCGGCACGGCCGCATGCCCTGGGCGCAGGCCCGCACGCTGTTCGATGACACGGTCGGCACCTGGGCGGACCTCGACGGCCTCCACGCTGCCGAGCCTCCGCCCGACGACGCTCCGCTCACCACCCACCTATGGGCCTGGGCCGATGACATTTGCTGGCGGCTCCGGTTCGACGGCAACGAAACCCTCGTCGCCGCACTCCACCTCGACGCGATAGACGGCGACATCGTCCCCGTCCGGGTGCGCGACGGATTCCCGTGGGGACGCAACGACGCTCAGGCCGGCTCGCTGTCTGACGCTGCCTACGCGCTGAAGTTCGAGCTACTCGAAGTCACGGGCGCGGCGCCGGTGACGTTTGTCCGCAGGAAAAGCACCAGCCCGTGAGGTGGTGGAGGCCGGTTTGGAACCGGCTGAAGGACAAGAGCACGATCGTCACCTTGCTCTTCGTCGTGTCATCTGGTGTCACCGTCGGTATGGTCCCGACGATTGCCGAAGCGCTCCTGGACACAGGAAGCCGACCGTACCTCGGCAGGTACTGGACACTGGCCGGCATTGCCGCATTCATCGCCGTCGGGTGCTGGACCTACCGGATCGACCGGGGAGTCGGAGTCGTAGTCCAACTCTTTCCGAACGCCACTCTCGACGTGCAGCGCCTGGAGAAGCTGCGCGCCACCGCGCGACAACGACAAGGTTCCGCGTTCACCATCCACCCCGCACGCCACCTTGGTGACGCCCCCGAGAACGCAGGTGCCCGCGTCGCTCTCGCTGCACACGAGATCGGTGCCCGCGTAGCGGAGGCAGTTCACGGCGGGCGGGAGGGAGAGGTCTATCTCTACCCGCTGGCGATGATGCCCGACGGGTTCAAGCTCGGCGCCGCACTACGCACGCAGGAGTTCGACCTCCTGGAGGTCATGCACGTATCCCGCAAGAAGAACCGGCGAGTCGTGCCCGGGGTTGTACTGTCCGACGAGCTCGAGAAGAGACTCTCCGACATCCAGACCCGGGTCCTGCTCACCCGATTTGCCCGCACGACCGCGGAACCAGAACTAGTCTCCCTGCGGACATGTCCCGAACCTGCCCGGCGTCGGCTTGCGGTGGTTGCCAATGTGACCGGCGACCGGACCATGCAGCACGACGCAGAGCACGTCATTACCCACGGCACGACAGAGGTCGCGGGCGAGCAGGACGACGACGGCGTGATCACCTATCGGCACACGGGATACGCCCTGCAGAGAGACAGCCCCCAAGGTCCACAGGCCGGCGCCTACGTAGCGATCGACCTCAGCCGAGAGCCGCTCACAGAGAGACCGCGCTGGTTCGGTCGCGCCGTCCGACACGTCTTCACCGTCGCCGACCGTGTGCGAAACGAGTGGGCCCGCACCACCGCCCAGGACCCTCGCGACGTCGAGATCCTTCTTTTCATCAGCGCACCCGTAGCAATCGTGATCGCGCTTGGGTGGGCGTTGAGCCGATGGAAGGTGGACGTCGTCCGCCACAACCTGGGACTGGCAGGCCGCACCCGTACCGAGCGCCGACCGGAGACATTATGAGAGACCCTCTCGTAAACCTCATGCCCCACACCGTCGAAATCCTCGACCCCGACGGGTCGGTCCTCCACGACCTTCCCGAGTCGTACCATCCGGCGAGTTGCACGGAGTTCGCCGGACCAGCCGGGAGGTTCGACGGCGTGCCCCTGGTCCGGGTGATGCTCGGCTTCGTCACCTGGACCTGGCTACCGGGCCCCACCGAGGGCACCCGGCATGTCGTGTCCCGACCCGCCGCAGACGCCGCATCTCACCGCAGTGATCTTCGCGTTCCGTACGACCTTGTGCGCGACGACGCCGGCAACGTTGCCGGCTGCCGAGCTGGCGCCATTGGCCCTGCCGTACCCGAGGGCACCTGATGCCGTCGAGGTGGCAGCTCGTGCTCCGCCCCCGAGGGCGCTCCCGCGCACAGGTGACTCCCACGCAACTGCACGGGCTGGCCTGCGCGCTCTTCGAGAGCGCGGGTGCAGACCACACCGCGCTGGTCAAGCCTTTCTCCGTGGCGCCGCTGCTTGCCACGCCCGGCAACCGGGCGCTGCTGACGATCGGGTGGCTGGACGATGTTCGCCCGCCGGGACTGGAGTCCATCACGGGGCGCGACGTACGTCTCGGGTCGCAGTTCTTCACCGTCGAGGAAGTGACCGCACAGCATGTCCCGTACGCCGCGCTCGCCACGATGGCCTCCGTGCCCGCGGTGACGATCGAGTTCGCGTCCGTGACCTACTTCAAGCGCGGCGACATCCAGGTCCCGCTACCCGATCCGGGTCTCCTGTACCGGGGGCTCGCCCGCCGCTGGAACACCTTCGCGCCGATGGTGATCGACGAGGAGACTCTGACGGTCCTCGACCGCACGGTGGCCGTCAGTCACGCCGTAGTCACGACGGACGCGATCAATCCCGGAAAGGGTCCCAAGACCGGGTTCCGAGGCGTCGTGACCTACCGCTGCCTCGCCACGTCCGACAGTGTGCGGGGCGTGTTCACGGCACTGTCAACCTTTGCTGAGCATGCAGGCGTCGGAGCACAGACGGCACACGGCCTAGGTTGGGTCAAGGTCGTCCTGCACAAGCCCGACGCCGGACCGTGACAACCGAGCCACTGCTGAGCTGCGCAGCCCCTCTCGTGCGGGAGGCATCTGCGCAGGTCAATCGGCCACGTGCAACAACTGTGACCCGCGTCACCCGCGTGCTAGCGTGCTCACGCGTCTCCGCGCGCGAACGGCCGTGGCGCGGCCGGTCGGACGGCCTGTCCAGAGCAAAGTGTCTCCGCGGAACGGAAGCCCGAAGGGCATGGAAACGTCAAGTTCGTAAGACAGAGAAATGTGGCGAGGTTCCGCGGAACGGAAGCCCGAAGGGCATAGAAACGTCAAGTTCGTAAGACAGAGAGCTGTGGCAAGGTTCCGCGGAACGGAAGCCCGAAGGGCATAGAAACGTCAAGTTCGTAAGACAGAGAAATGTAGCAAGGTTCCGTGAAATGGAGGCTCGAAAGGAAATGGAAGCTTGTCGCGGTCTAGCTTCTGTTTCTTGTAAATGGTGATCCCTCAGATCGAAGCCACAAGGGCCTAGCGGCAGCATTGGTGGTGCCTCCTATTGGTAAGTGTTCAAATTTCCCGGGGAGCGAAAGCCTAAAAGGCGTGGAAACTGGCACCTGACTTTGAGCCTGGTCCTACGGGAATGCTCTCCGCGGCACGAAAGTCCGAATGGCGTAGAAACCCGCGACCAGCCAGCGGGAACTCGAAGGGGCTAGACACTTGCCAGGACTGCGGCCGGCGTCTGTAGCAGTGGAGGACCCCTAGGAGCGAGAGCCTGCAGAGCGCAGTTGCTCGCCATCGACGCTCGGACGCTTGCGCCAGCGGTTGTGGTCGGGTGAGTACCGGCCTGTGTCCGACGTGCGCTGTGGTGATCCCAGAACGTGATGCGACCGCCACATTGGAGACCACCCGCTGAAACGGGGCGGTTGGACCGCCGCACATCGGGAGGACATGGATGAGGAGATTGGCTGGAACAGGCTCCTGTGGATCGCGATTTGGGCGCTGCTAATCCCGACACTTGTAGCCGTGGGGATCTCAGCAACCACCGACCCCTCTCGTTCGGCGTCAGAGGTCGAAGGGATCGTGCTTGACGAGTACCCGAACAGCCGTATTGCGTCGTCGACTCGGGAGATCGGTGAGGGCCTGTTCCGGGTCGACGTCGTTACCGACGACCGTCTGCTGAAGTGCATAGTGGACGTGCCGAGCACACGTGCTGACTGCTTCGAGCGGTAACCGTCGTCAGGCGCTGTTTCGAGTGGGCGCCCCGTTCTCGGCGTTGACGGTGAGGCCAAGCCCGGCAGCATGGTGCGCCTGAACGTCGGGCACTGCACCAGGCACGCGAAGCCAGTGCGGGGTGCCGCCCAACAGCGAAGCATTCCCGGCGACGGCGGTCATCGTCAGCCGGACCCGTGGCTCGAACGGGACCACCGAGGTGCCGAGCAGCGACACGGATTCCCAGAGTCGGCTCTCGTGGGCAACGTGCGCCGAGGGCGGACCGGTCGGCCGAGATGCGACGAGGTCGTGGACGCCGGCGGCAGCCGTTCGGGCCGCGGGGAACCATTCCTCCCACGCCATGACGGCCATTCGCGCGGCGACTCGATCAGAGGGTGTGCCGGGGTAACGCCGCGCGCTCGCCGCGACCTCGCGGTGCACGGTCTCGACGACGGACGCGGTCCGGCCGCCGCGCACTACTTCGCTCGCTGGGTCCGGCGGCGGGCATACGACGAAGAGCACGATCAGTCCCGATGCTGCCAGCGGGTTCCGCGCGAGAGCGCGAGCCCAGTTGTCGATCTTGCGGCGTAGCCCCCGGTTCGCTGAGGCGGTGATCTCGACGGCGATCCGCAGGCCGTCGCGTCGCACGATCGTGAGGTCTGCGGAGCGAGCACGGGAGCGTGGCGTGATGGCCTTCGCTGGTGCTTGTAGCAGAAGGTCGAGCGTGGATAGTTTTTCGCCGAGAACCGTGGCGACGTCGCACAGCTCGGCGACCCGTAGCCCCAGTTCGGTCGCGAGCAGGTTGTGCCGGTCGAACTGGCGGCGTGAGTCCCATGGGACGCCGCCGGTGACCGAGACGAGCTCGTCGAACGTCATGTGCGGTGCCAGCTCGCGGTCGAACACAGTCGAGCGCGATGGGCGCACGAGGCGATGGCGGTGGTTGCCTGTTCCGTGCGGCAGCGGTGTAGCGAACTCGCCGACATCGACGACACCGGTCGAGAACGCCGCGCGTAGCCATGGGCTAGCGCGCGATGCGAGAGAGCGGAATCCGGTGATCGCGGCGAGCTGCTCCGCCGTCATCGTGCGCCACTGGTTGACTGCGCCAAGCCCGGCGAGCACTACGCGACGGCGTGCCGGCATGCGACGGGCGAGGAACGCCAATCCGTCGTCCCGTTCGCCGCGCAAGTACCAGGGAATCCGCGCGACGCCGGCGTCCGAGAGTCGGCGTGCTGTGTCCGACGACACCCACACACCGGACGATCCGGCGGACCACACACCGTCCCAGAACGGATCGAGCCGTTCGGCCATGGTGAATCCGGGCAACGGCCCGTCCCCCTGCATTCGGCCCGGCCCGAAGCAAGAGCCAGCTGCCTCGCTCCGAGCGGTCACCATGAAGCCTCCGACCCACGCCCTTGCCGCGCGGCGAATGCCGTGCGATCCGCTTCCAGGTGCGCCACACGCATCGTGAAGGCGGGCTGACGTTGCCGATTCACCGTCGACCGGACGATGGTCGTGAAGGGGCTGAGGTTGACGACGTCGGAGGCCGACCATGCGGTTCCGTCCGCGGCAAAGTCAGCGGCGAGTTCCGTCGCGACCCGGACGTTGTCCTGGGCGAACGCGATGATCGTCGAGAATCCGGTCATCGCGGTGCGTACGCGCTCGGGAAGCTGCTCGGCGTACTGCGTCGCGAACACGGGCCTCACCCCGTAGGAGCGCCCCTGATCGCGCAGCCACGTGACCACCTCGGACGAGGAACCGGTCAGCAGGCTTAGCTCATCGGCGAAGACCGACACCGACCGCTCGAGCGCCTGCCACCCGGAGCAGTAACGCCGGATTGCGTCACGTAGCCCGAACATCAGCAGCGCCGACATGTGCTTCGAGAGCCGCTCGTCAAGCATCTGTCCGGAGGCGGACGTGCCGGTGTTCAAGACGATGGCCCGGTGCTCCTCGAGTACCTCGCGCCAGGTCATCTTCGGGCGCGACGGCGACCACCAGGACTCCAGCGCCAGCAACTGCGCCACCTTGCTCGACGGCGCGTCGAAGAAGGAACGTCGGGCCGCCTCGGAGCGTCCTTCGTACAGCGGCGAGAGGGCGGCCCGGGCGAGCGACAGCGCCTCATCCGGCGTACCCAGCGACTCCAACCGCACGCCCTCGGACATGATCGCACCGGCCAGAGCCGTGGCCGCGTCGTCGCCGTACCCGGCAAGCAGCATGTGGGCGTACTTCACCGGCGACGCGTCGACCGGCGCCCCGGGAACCAGCGCGGCTATCTCCGGGGTCACGGCCAGGGCCGCCGTGAACACCTGGACCAGTGTCGCGAACGACCGGTCCTGGATCGCGCCCGGCTCGAACGCATACGTCATAGCGTTCACGAAGAACGAGGCCCGATCTGCGACGCTGCCAGGCATCGAGAACATGTCGATGGCCGGTGTCGCCGGGTCCGCGACGTCCATCAGGTAGGCGTGGTCGCCCAGCGCCTGCGCCCACCGGAGGTACTCGACGGCGCCCTCGCCCTTCGACTCAAACGCGACGAGCGAGTTGATACGTCCCGGGTGCCCCGACAGTCCAGAGGGCATCACTCGCTCCAGGCAGCTCCACCCGAACAGTGTGCGGCCTAGCTGCGACTTGCCGGACCCGGGTTGGCCCACCAAGAAGACCCCGGCGAAGGCGTCTGCGGCCGAGAGATAGACCGGTGCCCCGTCGGCACCCTCGCCCACCATCGGGCCGATTGGCTCGTGCAGGGCCGGCGGTGTTGGGCGAGCTTCGGTCGACGACGTCCCCGACAGGGCACCCGCCCCGGGCGCGACCAGACCTGCCACGACCGACGGGCTCACGAGGAACGACGCTGCGGCCAGCGGATAGTCACCGTCGTGCTGCACAGTCTCACCGTTCTCGAGCCGTCGCACTCGTGGTCGGACGGGCGGAATGCCGCGGTGCGGAGGAGGGCGGAAACGGCCCGTCGACGCATCCCGGTTCAGGCGGCTCTTCGCGGTCTGCGTGTGTCCAGTCGACATGAGAAGGCCGACGGCGACAGCGGCTGCTCCGGCGAGGACACCCACTGTCGATAGCCAGCCCGGTGCGCCGTGGGCGAGGTACGCCAGGAAGGTTAGCGTCCAGAGCACGAGGCCGAGCGCGTACCAGCCGGCGATCTCGAGCGCGTGCCGCGGGATCCGGGCCGCGGAGGGCACGTCGAAGCCCGGCATCGCCGCAGCGACCTGAGCCAGGAGCGCGGCAACCGCGCGCCGGTCGCCCGCACCCGCCCGAACGGCCACCATCACCGCACTCGACGACACCGAATGATGCACGGGACTCGGCGTCGCGAGACGTGCGGTCAACCACCGCTTGTGACGGCGCTTCTCCGTGGCCGACGCCTGACGCACCGACACCGCCATCCACTGCCCGGGCGCCAATGCGACAGCCAACCGCCGGGCTGACTCCGCAGGGTCGGCCCCGACCTGAGACTCCCGCCCAGCCGCCGAACCGGGGGAGTGCCGCAGCCATCCGACGGCGCCGGCGGAACTCAGGTCAGGAATCGTGGGCGTCTCGACGGCGCGTGCATTAGTCGCCTGCGCGAGGTGCATCGCGGCAGCTCCGGAAGAGGCACCGTCAGGCGCCAGGAGATAGCCGGCCAGATCGGTGTCCGTGCGGTGTACGAGGAGCGTGACCGTGCCGAGCGGACCGGCTGCCGACGCGAAGGATGACGCCCGGGCGACGAACGCTTGGTGGTTCAGCGGCTCCGAGGACGCGCGGGTCATGCGCCAGACGCGAGGTGAGGTTCCGCTACGGCGAGTCATGCCCTCGAACATGCGCGCGAGGATGTCGATTTCCGCTGGATCCGACGACGGAGCAGTTTGCCGGTGAGGTTGCATCTGCCCCAGAGCAGGCACCTGCGGCGCCCCGACCCGTCCCCAACGTCCTGGAATCACCTGCGGGAGGTGTGCTCGGCTCGGATCGGGTCGCCGTATCGTCGGTGCTACTGGTCCCGCAGCCCGGGGATGAGTTCGTCCGTCATCGCGGCGAGTCGCCGGACGACCGTGGGGTTGTTCCGGACCGGTACCGCACCGCTGGCCTCGACGTCGACTGTGTGCGCGGCGTCAGCGGCCGCCTCGGCCATCGTGAGCACTTGGGGCAGCATCGTTCCGGTCGGGTGGATCATCTGCGCGTCGGGAGTGTTCAGATGCACGGACCATGAGCGCGACAGCATGTGGTGCTCGTAGTCGATGATCTCCCACACCCTGACGTCGACCTTCCACGACCGCGCCATCGACGTTCGCCCTGTAGTGCTCAGCAGGGACCCCGACCGTTCGACCCTGGGACGCTCGCCGGTAGTGTCTTGCCAGGGATCGTCCCAGTCGACGGCGTGCAAGGACGAGTTTGCTGGCAGGTACAGATCGCTCAAGGCGTCGTAGCCGAAGTCGGGTATCGGGTCGATGAGCGCTGCGACCACCTCGCGATCGACCGCGTAGCCACCGTTGGGTACGTAGTGGAAGCCCTGCTCATTGGCAGTTACATTTTCTGAGCCCGCTTGCGCAGCTTTCTTGCGGTGGGTGCCGCACAGGCCGTCAGCCGCGCTGGCCAGCGCGAGGCAGCGAGTTCGGCTCGAGGCCGTGGTTGCAGTACAGCGGTGCAGGTCGCAGTAGATCTCAGCGAGGTCGACGTCGGGCATGAGCTTCAAACGAGGTTCCGGGCAGTTGAGGACTTCGCACTTGGTGGGGTCATAAGGCATGCGAGCCAGTATCGGTGAGTGCAGCACTGTGCACACGAAACGCGCGCCGCGCTTCGCGCCGTGGAGACGATCACGACGTTTGCGTTGCGCCAATATCAAGACATGAGCGCACCGCGGCGTATTGGTCGCCACCCCCGCGAGATCGCGCGGGTGACACCTGACGATCAAACATCGTCGGATGGCCTGGCGGCAGGCGGGTCAGGCGACATCGGACCAAGCCCCAGGATCGGAGGCGCTATCGCGCGTGAGCCACTGCTCTTCGAAGTCCGCGACGGTGAGGCGGGGCGTGTGCTGCCAGAACGTGAGCAGTTCCTCGGAGGCATACGCGTTGGCGAACTGCGGCCCGCTGACGAACAGCTCCCGCACGGTGATTCCCGCCCCTCGACCCCGCGCGCTGAGAAGCGCGTCCCGGCAGGCGTCAGCAGCGGCCTCGATGTGCGACTCGAGGTAGAGCTCGTACTCGGCACGCATCTCGCTCCATTCCAACGCGGCGCGCGCGAAGATCGCGGACGAACGGGACCTTCGCCGGACCATGTCAGGAAGCCTCTGGGGGTTCGGGCTCGTCGCGCGCGATCACCAGGAGCGACTCGACGTCGGTGACATCGGCACGGACAGCGGCGAGGAGCCTGTCCCGGACGCCGGCTGCGGCATTCAGATCGTCGGGGTGCAGGACGACCCCCACCGCGTGCGCGTACACCTGGAACTCGGCGGCGAGTCGGGACCGGGACTCGTCGTCGGGCACCGAGCTCTGCCGGAGCCTGGCTTGGACGAGGTGAACGATAATTGCGGCCTCTGGCGTTCCGGACCGGTGGCCTCGCAATAGCGGAGTCACAGGTGCGGGAGCATGTACTGCTGGCATGCGCCTTGGACGCCGGGCACGACGGGTCGCGAGATCAACGACGTCGTCGTCGTCGTTTGCGGGCGCTTCCTCGTTGTCGTCCATGACGATCTGGCCGGGTCAGGCGGCGGCCGCGCTGTCAGGTCCGGGACGGCCGAGATACGTCTCGTCCGTGACGGCGAGCTCGCGGGCGAGGAACCCACGGGCCACGCTGCGCAAGCGTGAGATCACACGACGCACCCGCGCGGTGGGCAGACCGACCAGCGCGGCGATCTCGGCGCTGGTTCGCACGTCCTGGTAGTTCGGGTCGTAGATTCCTGCGATCCAAGCGCGTGCGATCTTGCCGTGCTCCTCGTCGATGCTGTCGGCGGCCTCGACCACGGAACGGATCGTGGCCAGCGCCTCGTGCGTAGCGATGAGGTCGTCGTCGATGGTGGCGCCGGCTGGTGTGTCGAGGTCATCGAGCTCGAAGGTCACGACGTCGGTCTGCAGGTCCTCAACTCTGACGAGCATGCCCTGGCGTTGCGGGTTCTTGCGGGTCGCAGCCATCCGGGCATTTGTCGCCTCCACGACCTCCGGCGTCGTCGGCTCACGGTTCAGGCTCGCCCGCAGCCCGTCCCGGGTGCGTTCCGCCTCGCGAAGCCGGCGGGCAAGCGCGACGGTTCCAGACGGTCGACCCGAGGCTGCGCCGTCGGCGTACGACTTCACCTTGGGGCGGCAGCGGAGGTACAGCACGCCGTCGAACGAGCGGCGGATCCCATCGATCTTCGTGGGGTCGGCAACCATCTCGGCCAGCCACTCGGCGCACTCTGCGGCGACGATCCCGATGACGTCGTCGACATGGCTGGTGAACGTGAGCCTGTTGGTGCGGACCAGGTATCGCGCGATGGACCGGATGGTGGGCATCTTGGCGCGCATGAAGTCGTCAGCCAGACGCTGCCGCCCGGCGCCGTCGGCTGCGGCGATCTCGAGTAGAGCTTGACGTTCAGGGATGGGGGGTGGCGTAGCTTCCATGGCAGTTACTCCCGTGCCCGCTGGGGACTTTCTCGGGTCGTGTCCGGGTGCGGCGCGTAGGGGAATCCGTGCCACGGTGGTCCCTGCTGTGGATCTCGGGTCGCGTCGAGCAGAGCGCGAATCCTTCGTCCCCTGGATCGGGAATCGATGAGCCACTGGACGGTGGGACGTTCGACCTCGGTGCCGAGGTGATCGAACATCCGCGTGAGGATCTGGCGTACCTGAGCGGGGCCGACCCCAGGCTGAGCAAGGAGTACCTGCCGGAGCGAAAGGCGCCTGAGTGGCTTGCCGTCTGGGGACGTTGCCTCATGGAACACATCCCACATCGGCATCTCGCCCCGCGCAACTCGTAGAATACATTCTGCTCGGATTCGGTCGGCGTGACGCCGCGCGGGCAACACCTCGGACGGCGGCAGGAGCCGTCCTCCGGACGGCTGGGGCGGGTATGCGTTGCGCGGGCTTGGCGTCACGCGGCGACCTCGTTGCCGTGGGTGCTGCCCAGGGCAACCCGGTTGGCCATCGGGTCCGGACCAGTCCACAGGGCTGATGCGACAAGGGCTGCCGACACCGGCGCGTATGGGTGCCGGTGGCCGTACGCTTCGGCGATCTCTTCGGTTGTCGCTCCGGGCATCGTCTGCGCCAGCAGGCGGATGCGCCGGCCGGCGCGGGGGTCGTTGATCGCCTTGCGGACTTCCTCCTGTGCACTGCGGTGCAAGTCCTTGGCGACGTGGCGCAGCGGGTCGACGTTCCGGAACGCACGGGGGTCCAGGCAGCGGTCCAGCAGCGGACCGACTCGGCCCGCGTAGTCGGCGTCGCCGAGCAGCATCCGGTCCACGACGCGTTGCAGCCCCTCGCCGTCGAGCACACGACTCAGCTCTCCGCGCGTCTCGGCGAGCTCGTACCGCACCGCGGCCGCCGCTCGGTCCACCTCCTTGCGCACGAAGGGCTCGAGGCCGAGTAGCAGTTCCCAGCGCGCCGCCGCGCCGTCGTCGGTCAGATCCTGGAGGTGAGCGGCCAGCACGGGTCGGGGGACGTGCGGTGTCGTCAGAACCTGATCGGCGATGTCCGGAGGGGTGCCGTCGGGCATCGCCGGCAGGCGAAGGCTGCCGTCTTCGGTGTACCCCATGCCGGCCAGCGACCACCGAGTCTCGACGTCGTGCTCGGTGATCATGACCGGACCGTGCTCCCAGGAAAGCCGGACGGGCAGGTGCGCGGTTGAGCCATCACGGCGACGGGCTTTGCGCCCGACGTCGATACGCGGTGGCAACCACAGCCACATCGGCAAGACGGCCAGGTTGCCGTTGGCGGGAAGGCTCGACGAGAGGAGATGCGTGGCATGTCGTCCGGCGTGGACGCGCGCGAGCCCGCCACAGAACCAGTCGATCCACTCGTGTCGCTCGCCGTTCCCAACGTCGATGGCTACCTGGCCACCGGTTCCTTTACGAAGTCGAGTTGTGCCGCTGTGTCCCCGTGCAACCATGGCGGGTCGATGTGCGGCAGAGCTGCGCCGGGTGAGCTCACCCGGGCCGTGGACCGACTTGAGGCCGCCACCTTCGGCGAAGAGTCGGACAATGAGGACTGGTGGTCGAAGCCGCCAGCGGCAGGAGGGCAACGGATGACAGACGGCGGCGCGGCGCATGGCGGCGCGGACGGCCCGACGCGGGCGGGATTCAGTGATTGCGCAGCTCGATGGGCGGTGCAGCAGTGCGAGCCGCTGGTCCCCGGCGCAGCTCGCCTGGCGACGGAGGCACGCTTCGTCGAGCTGACTCAGGAGTCGCCCGGACGGACGGCGTCGTGGTTCGGCGGTGTGTTAGCCGATCAGATCGGGACCCTTCCGCCGGACGATCCCTGGCGGAACCTCTCCGCGCGGGTCGGCGACCTGACTCGCGGCGCGGCTCCGCCCGCAGGCGACGGAGCGGTCAGCCCCGCCGGTCCATTCGGGGCGATGGCCGACGGCGTCGACCTAGTGCCGACCACGTTCCCCTCGCCGATGACCGACGTCGGGCTCGCCGCGCTGAGCGATGGCCTGTCGCCGATCGCCGCCGCCGTCCTGGCCTTCGCCACTGACGGTTGGAGCGAGTGCAACGCAGCACTGACCGCCGCCCACGCAAGGATCACCCAGTCCGATGGGCAGGTCACCTCCGCGGCTTGCATCGTGGCGTCTGGAGGAGACGCGGTGCGCTGGGCGCTGTGGCGACGGCGGGTGTACTCCGGACCAGCCGACGACTGGTTCCTTGCGAGCGCCTTCTCCTGGCTCTGGCGCGCCGAGTACCTGGCGGCCGAAGGGACGCTGCCGGCCGACGAACTCGCCGACATCGACGGCGCCCTCCAGGATGAGGCGATCGACCCCACCGCCTACCGCGTGACGGTCGAGGCCGTGTCAGGGAAAGCTGGCCCGGAACCTCACGCTTGATCCCCGTTCGGGGGATTCGCCGGGCCGCCCTTGCGACGAAGCGGGGCAAAGAAGGACGGGCCAGGTCATCTCGCAGGCGCCGCAGAGGTTCGGAACGGCGAGTCGCCCGTTATCGCACCGGGTGTCGTATGTCATTCTCACGCCGTGCTGAACCGTTGTTCTTGCTGGTGAGGTGCCCCGGGGCCGTCGTGGGCGTGCTGTGAGAGACCCATGAATGCCAGTAGGTCCTTGTGGCGGACACTCACTCTCCTCGGGGTCTGCTGCCCAAAGAGCGTCTTGTGCATGGAGTGTGACGCGTTCCTACTCCGACACTCCTACACCGTCGAGTGAGCAGACCATGCGGGTAAGTGAAGGCTGGTCTGACCAGGGATTTCGGCTCATGAAGGGATTGGTGGTGCCGTCGGACCGGCTGTGGGAGAGGTGTCGGAGAACGCCCTGACAGGTTCCTCGCTCCGCAGTTCTCCCGCCAGAAGACCGCGTGCCGCACATCGGCCCCGGTGCCTCGTGCCCGGCCGAGAGGGATCGCATGACATCGACCAGTCGTACGCTGACGCCGAACCACGTGGAGAAGCTCGAGGAGTCGGCGATCGATGAGGCGACGGCCCGCGCCTGGGGGATCTACTCCGCCGTCGTCCCGGCTGACCTGCCGGCTGACCTGGCGGAGTACGGGTCGGCATCCGGGATCGTGTTCCCGCTACGCCGGGCCAACGGGACTGTCGTGCACCAGCTCCGTCTCGACGAGCCGAAGCCGGACGGTCCCAAGTACCTGCAGCCGAAGGCCACGGGCGCGATCGTGAACGTGCCGGACATGATGGCGCACCGGATCCAGACCGCGACCAAGAAACTCATCGTCGAGGGAACCAAGCAGACGATCACCGCATCGACCACCGTCGCGGACGACTGGGCGGTGATCGGGATCCAGGGCTGCGCCAACTTCTCCCGCGACGGCGTGCCGCTCCAGGAATGGAGCAGCCTGGTGCGGCCCGGCGACGAGGTGGTGATCTGCTTCGACGCGGACTGGTCCACGAACCACAACGTGTGGGACGCGGCACGACGGTTGAAGGGGCACCTGGAAACGAACTGCCTCGCGGTGTCGGTGCGGATGATCACGATCTCCGGCGGCGGAAAACTCGGGCTCGACGACGCGCTCAGATCACAGGCCGATCCGGCGCTGCGCCCGGCAGTGCTGGCCGAGATGATCGCCCGGGCGACGGACAAGCTCGGGCGGGAGCCGCGGCGTCGTCCGGACAAGGTCGTCAAGCTGGCTTCGACAATCGAGGTGGACATGGCGGCCGGCCGGATCGTCCGTCGGGCGGTGCTGCCCGACGGCGCACCTCCGGGGGCGCACGCCCCGCCCGAGGAGGTTCTGCTCAACGCGGCCGCGCGGATCGTCGAGATCGAATCCCTGGTCGCGGAGGACGATCGCACGACGTCGGACGCGCAACTCACGCTGGAGGTCGCCGTGCCCGTGATGGGGCGTCCCGCACCCGCAGTCCACCGGGTGAAGGTGGCTTCCTCGGCGTTGGCCACCACTGGGACTTGGCTTGACCGGCTGCCCAACGGGATCGGCGTGAGCATCCCGCGAGACACCAGACCGAACGACGAGGTCGCCAATGCGATCCGGGCGGCCGACGCCGAGCGGACGTTCATCTCGGTGGTGCCGAGGATGGGGTGGTACCTCGACGTCGACTGCGACGAGCCGGTGTGGCGGTGGATGGACGGCGGCGGAGCGATCGGGCCCGAGGGCAAGATCAGGACTCTGCGGGGCAAGCCAGGGGCGCGTGACTTTCAGGCGATCGACCTGCCTGACCCCGCCGAGCTCGACGACGACGTCGTCCGCGAAAGGGTCCGCGACTTCGTATTCGCAAGAGACCTGTTCTTGCCCGAACAGCGCTTCAAGTGGGACGCCGCTGTTGCCGGCTGGGCGCTCGCATTCCTCGGCGTGACGCCGAACGCCGCGCTGGCCTACTTCGGCCCGAAGTCCTCGGGCAAGTCGACGGTCGCCCAGGCGATCGCTGCAACACTCAACCCTGCATGGGCGCCGGAGTCGGGCGTGGCTATGGCGACGTTCAACGCCCGCCCAGCCGGTATGGACCTCCTGGCCAACGGCATGCAGCACATCTTCCTGCACGTGGACGACCTGAAGCCCGACGCCGACGCCCAGTCGATGAAGAATGCGCTCAAGGCCTTCGACGCACTCCTGCGCCGGGCACACGGCTCGGGCGGCGCCGTACGCGGCGGCGTCGACAAGACGCACGACGCCCTGATCGTGCGCGGCGTCGATGCTGCGGCACCGTTCGTTCTGGTCACCGGAGAGGAGATCCCGACCGGCGGCGACTTCGCCGAGTCCGGCCTCGACCGGGCACTGATCATCCCGGTGGCCCCGAACACTCTCTTCGGCGAAGACCGGACCAACCTCGACATCCTGACTCGTCGCGCGAAGTCCGGCCGCTTTCTGCCGGTCACCTCGGCGTTCCTGCGTTGGGTCGCGGAGGCCATCGACGAGATGGACGTGGATGACCCGGCCGGCCGGTTCGACGCGTGGAAGGACCAGGTGGAGCAGGACCGAGGAACCGCGAACCGTACGGTGATGACGGGTGGCCATCTCGATCTGGAGGACAACGTCTCCGACCGAGCCAAGCAGCTCGCCGCGTCCCTGACGGTTGGGCTGAATTATCTGATGTTCTTCGCGAAGGATGTCGGCGCGGTCTCGGCCGACGAGGCTTCGGGGATCCTGGCGGAGTTCGGCGTCGCTCTCATGGCCGCGATCCGGACACACACGACGGAGATCATGGGCGGTAACGCCACGCCGTACCAGCGCGCGATGGCGATGCTCCGCGCCGCAGTCGCGTCGCGAGAGGTCTCCCTCGACCCGGACGAGACGCCGAACCGACCGCTGATTGGGCAGCTCGACAAGGAACTCTCGGACGGGACAAGCGTGATAGCGATCAACCATGCCGCGGCCGCCAACGCGCTGCGGTACCCGGGCGGGGCGCGTGCCCTGTCGCAGGCGCTGTCGGCGAAGGCGATTCGGCATCGCGGGTTGCCCACGCGAACGCTGCGCTTGCACGGGACACCGGTTCAGGTGGTCTGTCTACCGGCGGACGAGTGGGATGACCACGAGTCCGATGAAGGCCCGCTCACGCCCCGTTGACCCAATGGAGCCAAGTCTGCGGCGTCGATGTTTGCCGGAGCCGCGTTAGCCGGACGGTGTCGTTGGGGTTGCTCAAGCCGCCCAGGATCAGGTTCCGTGCGCGAGCCCGCTCTTCGGGGGTTGGCCCAAGCTGGAGCAGTGCATCGACGTAGTCCTGCAGTCGCACATCGAACCAGCGCCCCCGGGACGCCGCGTATGAGGCCTCGACGGCCTGCAGGTGTTCTCGAGCGGCTTCGCGGTCATGGCTGGTCGGCTTCAGTCGGCTCAGAGCGGAGGCCGCCGAAGTGACAGTGCGGGCGTTAGGCAGTCGCATCGAGCGAAGGACGGTCTCTCGTGCTTGGTTCAGTTCGCCGTCAGTGGGGCGCAGCGGCAACAGCGCGCTGATGTTCGATGTGAGATTCTCGCTAAGACGTTGGAGCAGAACTGCTCGGACGTGCAAACGTTCGGCGTCTGAAGGGTCGAGACTCGCGAGCCATCTTGCGGCGTCGTCGGTGTAGCTAGAGTCTGCGACTTCAAGGAGTCGCAAGACCTGTCGGCGGGCTTGTTCGACGTCGCTAGCGGTGGGATCGAGCCGGGTGAATGCATCGAACATCTCGTCGTCGACGTCGTACTGGTCTCCCATTGCGAGGAGGATGCAGTCGATGGCGCTTCGCTTGTCCGAATCGGTCGCATCGAGCGCGACGAGGGCCTTCACGATTTGCCGCACTTTCCAGGCTCGGGTGTTCTCCGGGAGCAGGCGGAGCAGGATTGACCGTGCTTGTTCCTTCTGCCGAGCAGTGGGGTTGATGCGTGCGAGGGATCTGGCCTCCCACGCGGCGTGCTCGGTGACATGATCGTTCGTTTGAGCCATCTTGCCCAGGAGAGCCTCGGCGACCAGGTCACGTTGCGCTGTTGACAGCCCGATCTGGAAGACAGCCTCGGCGAGGTCTCGTCCCATACCGCCCCAAGAACGGATCGCGGAAATGAACTCGCCGCGCACATGCTCGAGCTCGTCCTCGGGCCGTTCAAGGAGTCGCATGCCATGGACGATATAGAGCCCATAGTCCACGCCTCCAAGGTCTTCACGGAGTCGATCGGCGATGCGTGATCGTTCATCTTCGGTCCGTGCAAGGAGGTTCAGACCGTCGGGCGCTTGGTCGATGAAGATCGCAAGGTCGTTGCCGTAAGGGTCGTAGCCCTTGTTGCGATTGCGGGTGAGTACGTCCAAGAGCACCGGCCGGTCAAGATCCCAGATCAGGCCCAGGCTCACCAATCCGATCACGAGCTCGAGCTTCCCGCGATCGGCAGCCGAGTCCAGCCTGTCCATGATCATGACGCGCAACATGGCCCGGTCAGTGTCGGTCTGCGCCAGACCAGCGAGGTCCCGACCATCGAACTGGACATACCTGTCCCAGTCAGGGCTGGCGTCGCGCATGTCGCGTGTGCGAGCGGCCATGCGGTCTACGACCTGCTCGATGACCTCCATATTTGAGCCTTGCCAATGCGCCGTGCGCGCCATTTTGTCTGGCGACACTGTCGCGTTCCGGATACGGCATGCGTGAAGGACCGCTTGATGGCCCGCTTGCCACTCGCACGGGTCGGAATCCTCGGCGACAGCAAGAAGGAAATCGTCCAACGCAAGTCCGGCCCGGACGTTCCCGACGCCGTTGCCCGTTGACGGCACGGTCACCGCTGTGAGGATTCGCTCGAAGAGTTCCCCGGGATGGACGCGGTTGTGAGCGGCGACGGCAGCCGGTGCTGCTGCTTGCCAATCCGGGTCGAACCACAGGTGCGGGAGCAATATCCGCAACGCTCGATCAGCATCGAGCGTTGAGATGTGCTCGGCGACGAAGTGCTCAAGGAGTGTGCGGTGGACGAACCGTCGAACCGGCCGGCCGACGGGCCCACCTGAACTGATCTTTGGCGCGATCTCGTCTAACGGGGCTACGTCGATGGGAGTCGGTTCGTCCGGCGTGGTCAGGGTGTCGGCCCAGTTGCCGAGTCCGGTGTAGGGATCGTTGGACGAGCCGACCGCGTGCCACGCCCAGCGGCCAAGCATCTGCAAACGTTCGTCGTAGCGGAGCGGTTCGTTGATGCCGCGATTCTTGTCCCAGCGTTTCATAAGTTGTCGGGCCAGGGCGTCGTACAAGCGATGTCGCCGAGTCGGCAGCCCGGCTTTCGTGTCGTGTTGAATGAGCAAGCAGTAGATGGTGAGCATCAGTGGAGAGCCCGCCGGCCGTGCGAGCTCGGGACGAGTACGGATCTGCTCAAGGAGCATGGTCGCCTTGTCCTGGTCGGATTCGAACCAGGAGCCTACGAATGCGTCGACGTCCGCCGGGTAGGACAGGTCTTGCAGGTCGGTGATCCCGAGCCCGCGTCGGTCGGGAAACGTGGATGCGGTCCGCTCCCACGCGGCAGGCCTGCTCGTGACGACAACCCTCCACGCCGGAACGAGCGACGACAGTTCGTGCAGCCGGTTCACTTGCCCTTGGTGGTCCGCAGCCTCGTCGAGGGAGTCGACGATCAGAAGCACCCTGGTCGCCGGATTCAGGAGGAACTGCATGACGGTCGCGTCGCCCGGTGTAGTGCTGTGGCCGGAACCGGCGGCGAATGACGCGTCGACGAGTGAGTCGCGTACCCCTCCGCCAGCGTGGCTCCATTGATCCCAGGTCACGAAAAGCGGGATCTCGACATCCTCGAGTTGTGCATCCGCGCCGAGTCGATCAAGGGCACGGCGTGCTGCCTCTCGCGCATACCACCGGGCAAGCCATGTCTTGCCCGAGCCGGGCCCGGCCAGCACGACGAGCATGTCGTGCTTCTCGAGGGCATCTGCTTCCGAGACCTCCTCGGCCTCTCCACTGCTGGCGCCACCAGTGGCTGGAGGCCGCAGATGGACGCGACGTCGGATGGTGATCGGTGCCTGAAGCCCCCAGACCGGACGGTCCCAGTCGGCCAAGCGCGCCGTCAGGTATGCGATGAGCTGGACCCTGGTCGGGCCTCCGGCAACCTGCAGCCGGTGAATCAGGGCGATGGCCTTGTCGAGCCTGGCACCGAGAGACGCGAGGCCGGTTACTGCCGGCTCTGACGCCCGTAGCTCCGCGATGAGGTTGTCGTAGACGACGCGGATCGCGCGCTCAGCGATGTTGTATGCGTCGTCTCGTCCCCAGCGCTGGATCTGCCTGTCCCATGCGAGGCCAGTGCGAGCAGCTTGGATCACACTGCTCGCGATCTGGTCTGCGACGTAGTTCGCCTCGGCAATCGTGGTCGGCGTCGCGCCATGATCGCGCAGAGCCTGCTTCGCGAGCTGTAAGCCCGCTTCCAGATCATCGTGAAGGCCCTCGCGGGTGGCCCACGTACGCACCTGCTTCATGACGTTGTCGTCAAGGGCGGTGATCACCGTGCGTTGCGGTACTGAGCGGAGTGCGTTCTGAAGTACTGCGGCGCCAACTGTTCCGGAGAGTGGCATCGCCTGATCCAGTGCTGCGATCGCAATGGCCACCAGGGAGTCCACGGCCCGCTGGCGACCGTTCGACGGCGTCGACATGCTGAGCATCCTCTCAGGACCGGCCGCCGGCGCCGCGGGGTGAGCCGTGATCTCGATGTCATGGACAGTCGAACTTGCGCATAGCCCGCACTTCATCCCCATGCGGACGGAGGTTGCGATGGCTGATATGAGCATCACCGACGGGAGGTTCGGTATTCCGGACCGGAGTCGTGGTCGAGGTGCCCCGGCCCTTGGGGGAGAGCACGAGGCAGTGCGGCAGGCTCCTGATCCTTCGCCGGCGGAGTCTGGCATCCGAAGTGCCCACCGGCGCGAGCGGGAGCCGGCGCCACGTGTCGTCCCGTACACGGGGGACCTGGATCATCCGTACACGCGGGGCGCCGTGGGAGTCACATGGTCGGGCGCCAAGCTGTGGGTTGCCGACCGCCCGTTGCTCGAAGGACGCCTGCCTTCCGGCATGGCGTCCTTCCCGGAGCTCCCAACGCGCTCGGTTCCGGTGGCTCGGGTCTATGGGCGGCACGACGCGACAGGAAGGACATGGGCCCTTGTCGTGGGCCCAGAAGATCAGCCTGTCGTGATGTCCCGCGGGGCTGCGCAAGACAGAGCGGAATTCGCAGGCCAGGTGACGGCTACGCTGCTCGCCGCCGCAGGACACGGTGGGTCTCCGGCCTTGGTGTTTCTCGCCAGTCTCACCTCCCAGGTGTCCGACGAACTCGGGGGCCGGATCGATCTGTCGCACGAGTGGCGACTTGAGGTGGACGACATCCCATCCCGCGTCGTTCGCCTCCTGGGCCTGCGCGGTGCTGGCGACGAGGAACTGCTTGGGACCTGAGCCTGCGGTGCCCCGCACACAACCGGAGCATGAGTGATCAGCCTCGCCGTCCTCGGTCATCGCCCGGTTCGACCGGCGGGCAGTTCAGTACAGTGCCCCGCGTCGAGGCGACGGCTCTCCTCGACAAGGTCAACGACTCGTCGGCAAACCGCCTCATCGCCAGGCTGGCAGCGTGTGGGCTCGCCGCGCACGGGCACGACAGCATGCCGGTCACCTACCACCGCCCCCGCCTCACTCCCAGTACCGGGTTCGCGCTCGACGACCGTCCTGACCAGTCGTCGCTGACCGGGTTCTCGCCGGGTATGGACAAGCCGGTAGGGGCGCTCTGGTCGGCGCCCGGGCGCGTCAGCGGAGATGGGGCGGTCTGGTCCGCTTGGACGGACTGGACGGCGCTTGAGGGGACCAACCGCGAGTTCTCGCTCATCCCGCTGGAGGTCAGGCCGGGCGGCGTAGTGATTCGCATCGACGGCGCCGAGGACGCCGAACGACTCGCCGTGGAGTATCCGGTCCCGGCTGACGTGCGCGGCCGATTCGACTGGGCGGGGATGCGAGCCGACGGCGTCGATGGTGTGTGGCTGACCACCGGCGGTGTTCAGGCCGTCAACCAGGACCTCGGCGGCGTAGGCCAGCAACAGTTGGCGATCTCGTCGTTCTACGGCTGGGACGTCTCGTCCGTGGCGTGGTTAAGCACTGCCCATCTCAAGGCAGGAGACCTTATGCCGGTCGGTCCTTACCACTCGCAGACGAACGAGATCGGGTATCCCATGCTGATCCCCGACGGTCCCCAGAGACCTCTCGATGAAGGAGTCCGTCCGCGGGTGTGACGCGGGCTACTCCGCACATCCGAGGTCCATGGACCACAACGAACAGTACGGATTCGCTCAGGAGTTGCTGATCGCGGCTGTCATCGACGGCGACGCGAACACGACTGGCGTGACCGACGACATGCGCGAGCGCCTGTGGGTGACCCAGCACGGCACGCTGGTGGTGACGGGCCCATGACCAGCGCGAGCGGGGCGCGGCTGGTCGGTGGCCTGCTGTCGGGGATGCTCGTTCTTGGCTGCTCCGCTACCGGCCCTGGTGCAGCCTCGACGACGGACCCACAGGAGCATGGTGTAGACGCCGAGGCTCACGTCCAGGCCGACGAGGACCCTCCGGATATCGATCGCGCCCGCATGATGCAACGTGTTCGCGTACGTGCTGATGCGGAGCTGAAGATGGAGCACGGGGTCGTTGACGTGCAACCCGCTCCGGAACCGGTCATGGCCGTACCACCGTCGGTGCCCGTCGAGAATAAGGGAAGGGACGACGTCGTCCTGACCGTGAACTACGCCAACGGGCAGATCCCGGCTGAAGCGCTGTGCTCGCTGTGGTGGTCACCGGGCGACCTGCTGCGCTGCGATGCCGCTGCCGCGCTCGACGACGCCGTGAGCGCCGGGATGCCTGTCGTGCCGCTCACCGACTCGTACCGATCGCTGGCCGATCAGTACGCCGTCAAGGCGTCCCTCGGGGCGCTCGCCGCACCGCCTGGGACGTCGGTCCATGGGCTGGGCAAGGCGATTGACGTGCCGGAGCCCGCGCGCTCGTGGCTCGCCGGCCAGGGCTCGGCGTTTGGTTGGGTGAACCCCGCGTGGGCGCAGCCTGGCGGGGCGAAACCGGAACCGTGGCACTTCGAGTTTGTCGGGTGACGCCACAATCACCGCTGGCCGCACATCTGCCTGGTCATGATGCCGATCGATAACCCCTACCCGACGGACGAGGCTTTGGACGCACTGGCGGCATTCACCGGCACACCGGGAGAGTTCCTCATGGCAGTCCATCGGCAGTGGCATGACGGCTACGGACGATGGGACGTAGCCCGTCTCGCTGGCGATCGGACCGAGCGGCCAGGAACCCGCGTGGTCCTGGCAACTGGCGGGTGGTCGGGCAACGAGTCGGTGATCTCTACCGTCCAGGACACGATGTTCCACCTGATGTTCTGGTACTCCTCGACCCGAGGCGGGCTGTACGAGTACCGCGTCCCCGACGCGCTTTCCAGCACACGGATCAGCTTCGCGTTCCTCTTCCGCCCTCAGTGGTGAGCGCGAATGACGATGCAGCCGACTCTCCTCGCCCAACGCCCTGGTGTAGTTGCAGACGATGGCGAACGAAGTGCCTATAACTCAATGAGGTCGCCCGACGCCCGGCGTCGCCAGATGATGCCGTGTGCGTCCCTGAATTCGACCCTGACTTCAGTGCTCAGAGGGTCGTCGGCGCGGTAGACCGGCCAACTGGCACTTCCTCCCGGCAGCATCTGGTACTCGAAACTGCCGTCCACCCGTGCACCCGGGTGGGATCGGTCGAGCTCACCTAGCACGTCGAACACAGGCATGTCGGAGTAGTTGTGCACGACTATTTCGAACGAGGGCTCTTGGAACCGCTCTGGCCCCTCGTCGGGGATGGGTTCACGCGGAACGGTAGTAACGACAACCCGCCGAGCCTGGGCCTCGCGTTGGCGCTGCCTCTCTGCGCGTTCCGCTTGATTCCGTTCTTCGCGTGCCTCGTCACGCTCGCCCTGTAGACGGTGTAGCTCATCCGCTTGAGCTTTGCCACGTGCGCGGCTTTCAATCAGGCCAAGGCCAAGCGCGACTACAACTGCCAGAACGGTAAACAGAGAACCGACGGTCTCCCATGTGTCGTGCCAACGGGTCGTATAGGACACGATCCAATCGGCTACGGCTACCCACCCGGTCTGCACGAGGGGTCAGCGTATCTGGGCCGATGAGCCGGTGCAGGTTGTTGCGACTTGCCGCACATCTGCCATTCAGCCGCCGTCCGGCGGCTCTGACGGCTGAGGAGACCCAGGGGCGCCGATGACGTACGGAGACCCGCCAGGGGAGCGATACCTCGGCGACAAGACCGCCTGGGACGGCGAGACCCTCGTCGTGACCGGTGACGAGTTGCTGACCGTGCTCGACCGCCCCTACCTGTCCGCGTCGACGGCCAAGGCGATGCACTCCTGCCCGGCGCGCCTGGTCGCCGACCGAGCGCTCCCGGGAACCTTCGACCTGTTCGGACCAGCGGAGAAGGGCACCGCGGCCCACTTGGTGCTCGAGCGCCTGTTCGCGCTCCCGCCGGCCTCGCGCGACGCCCTTCACGCCGCGGCGATCCTGACCGCCATGTCGAAGGACGAACCGGCCGACGAGTCCGTCGTCGACTATGCCCGCGCGCTCGGCACCGACCCGGTGCGCTACACGCAGTGGATCGCTGCGATCACGCGCGCCTACGAAGGGCTGTTCGCGATCGAGGACCCGGCCGACGTCGTGGTCAACGGGACCGAGCTGATGCTGAACGGCGTGGAGGTCGGCGGCGTCCCGTTCAAGGGCGTCCTGGACCGAGTCGACGAGACGCCTGACGGGCTGCGGATCGTCGACTACAAGACCGGCAAGGACAGGTCCCGTCCGAACCCACGCTTCGGGGACGATCACGGCGACCAGATCAAGCTCTACGCGGCCGCGATGCAGGCTGCGCTCGGCGAGAAGCCCCGGTCCGGGTTCCTCTACTACGTCGAACATGGCAAGAAGCGCCGCGTCGCGGTCGCCGACCGCCAGATCACCAAGGCCGTGCGCGGCTTCCAGGGCTCGTGGGAAGCGCTCCAGGAATCGCTCAGCAATCGGACGTTCGAGACCCGGACGTCACCACTGTGTGGATGGTGCCCGCTGGTCAACGCCTGCCCGGCCGCAGCTCGGGAAGGGATGACCGACCGCCGGGGCGGTGCCCCGACCTTGATCGAGCTCGGTATCCCGACGCTCCGGCCGGCCCTCGCCGCACGTCGTGCCGCACATCTGCCTACCGACGACACACCCGACCCGGAGGACACCATGAGCAAGACCACCCCGTGGCGCGAGGCCAAGCCCTACGAAGGGGCACAGGTCGATGGCCACCTCTCCCTGAACGCCTACGCTGCTACCGCGGTCTTCGGGCTGACCACGCTGGCCGCCGAACAGCTGCACGCCAGCGGCCAGAAGATCGGCCCGGCCACGCTGCGACTGGTCACCGGCGTCCTTGCCACGATCGTGCTCGACGCCCAGGAGGCGGTCACCCACGGGTCGCGCGACTGGCAGGAGGGCGCCAACACGCGCCTGCGCGGTGCGCTGCGCACCTCGCTGGATCTGATCCCCATGCCGTTCGGCGGCGACCACGACGCCTGGTCCGAGTGGGGCAAGCGCACGCGGAACTTCTTGGTCGCCGTCGCGACCACCGCGATCGACCTGTACGACGCCGGTCCCGCCGTCGACATCGACGCACTCGTCGTCGCTACCGGCGGCGCGGGGTCGGACGCCGCGCAGTCCGCGGCCTGATCGGCGAGGAGATCACCATGACGATGACCGATGAGCTGCGAACCGCGGTCGTCCTGGCCGCCGTGCAGTCCGCCGGGCCAGTCGGCGACGACCACGCTGCGTGGGACGCTCGAGTTCGTGCCCAGGCGCTGACGATCACCGAGATGCTCTCACCGTCCAGCACGGTCGCTCGAGCCCTGGACGGCTTCCACCGGGCGGGCAAGCCGTTCCCGGTCACGGTGCTCGGTGGGCGCATCGAGCCGAGCTCCACCCGCCTCGTGGTCCGGTTCCGCAACCGCGACGGCGAGACCGAGGAGATCCGGACCGATCGCACCGATACACCCGAGGGCCGTGCGATGGCCGACGTCGTGCGTTCGCTCAAGGGCCACCGCGCCCTCATTTGGAAGGAGCTCGAGGCCAACGGCGACGGAGCGAACTCCAAACGGTTCCGCGTGCTGCGGCACATCAAGGACCTCGGGCGTCCCGCAGATGCCGCCACGGCGTAGCGCGCATGTTTCCGACCGAGCGAAGAGGGGGCTTCCATGACCATCGAGAGCTACGAGCGGGACGACGCGTTCGCGCCCGACAACGCGCCAGTGAGTGCCAAGCCAGTTGACGCGGAGCCAGATGTGCCGGACGAGGGGGCGGCGAAGATCGGCGGCATCGGCGACGAGAATGCTCCCGCCCGTTCCCGGGCACAAAGTCGGCGGGGCAATCGGGCGCTGATCCGACGTGTCGCGGCGAAGGCGAAGGAACTCGCGGAGGCGCCGGCAGCACACCGCGCAGTGCTCGCCGAGCTCCTCGGCGTGCGGACCGATCTCGCTGAGCTGACGGTTGCCGTCATGACGGACGACGGCGCTTCGCTGCGGTCGGTGCGGTCGGTGCGCGACCTCATCACTATTCGCGACGCGATGGAGGCGGACCCGCTCTCGGGCGCGTTGGCCATCGCCGAGCTAGGTCGGCCGGGCGTCCGGGCCGTCTGGTCGCTGCTCTCGACGAACGGAGTCGACCTGCCGCGAACCGTCCCCGCGTCGGATGCGAAGGCCGCGATCGTGATGGCTCGCAAGGTGACCGACCTCGACGACGGGGTGCTGGCCGAATTGGCTGCCGTCGGCGAACTGGCTCGGAGGCGATGACGGTGGCCGTGATCAACGCGTGGGTCGAATCCGCGAAGCAGCTGCAGGACGAGACGGAGGAGCCGCTGGAGGTGCCACGCGCCGGCGTCGCCCCGACCCGTGTGCTCCGGCGCCGGCAGCGGTGGTACCGCATCGTGATCGTGTTCGCGCTGTGCCTGTTCCCAGTTGTAGGACTCGCGTTGTTCGTGACATCGGCGAACCTCCGGGAGGTGCTGACCGCGGAGGAACAGGATGCGGTCGCCCCGGTCGAGGAGGGACGAACCGCGGCTGTCATGGCGGTCGAGGACTGGCTGCGTACCGATCCACCACCGATACCCGGTGGTGGAGTCGTCGCCTGGGAGTCGGCAGAGGCGCTCTCGGCTCACGACACGGACCAGGTCGCCGAGGAGCTCGGTGACCTGGGCGAAGCTCGGCTGATCGTGCATCGCATCGTGGTGCGTAGCGACGTTGGCGTGCTCGCCGCGCTCGTCCTGGTGGCGTCGTCGCCTGACGGTAGCCAGACCATCATCGGGCAGGTGGGGCTTGAACCGGTCGCGCCGACCTTGCAGAACCTCGCCGCGACGGACGCATGGAGGGGCCTGGAACCCGTCGAACCGGGCGACTCAGCGCAGGCCGCGGTTGCGGCATGGGTGGACGCGTTCACGTCCGGAGACCCGGACCGGTTGCGACTCGTAGTAGGTGACCCGGCGAGTGGCCACCACTACCTACCCATGGAGGGTGTCGCGGCGGCGACGCACGACGTGCACGCCGCTGCCGCTCCTTCTGCTGGGACGGAAGACGGGCAGCTCGTGGTTCAGGTCGACGTCACCCTGGAATGGGACGCCCAGGATGAGGACGCCACAGAGGACACTGCAGCGGAAGCACAGGTGTCGTACGACGTGCTGGTCGCCGATCCGGACAGCGCGGCACCTCGAGTTGTCGCATGGGGTGCGCCCGGGTCGGGGACAGGCTTGACGCCCTACCAGAACGCCGTCGATCACGAGCCGCCCGACGCCACGGACGAAGCGGCGAGGGAAGGCGCATGAGGCCGCTCGGTGCGCGGCCCGCCGAGCGCCTTGCCGTCGAGCCCGACTGGCCAACGACGATCCGGGCGCGGTTTGGCGATGGACTGCTGCAGGGAACGGACGGGAGCGTGTGGCTCTACCGATCCGTGCCGCTGGCGCCCGTCGCCGAAGCGCGTACCGCGGCCGAGGGGCTCGAGACGGCCGAACCGTTGCTGGCCGTGCTGGACGAACTGGCGGCTGCGACGCCGGTGCGCTGGGCGCGCCGTGCGCAGTCACGACACACCTACCGGAACGTGCACGCGCTGCTGGTTAATCTGCCGGAGCGATGGTCACCGCCACGTGACCATCCCCAGGCCGACTACCTCGCGCGGCAGTTCCCGGACACCGCGACCTATCGACGGGTCGTGCTGTTCGGGGTACAGCTGCGGGCGTCGGTTGGCGGTGGCGGCGGGCTCCGCCGGGCGATCGACTCGGTCGCGGAGACCCTGGTGGCCGGCGGGACACCGCTCTCCGACTTCGAGCAGGACCACCGGGAGATGGCGGCGCTGTCCGCCCGGTGCGGCCTGCGCACGCCGTCGGATGACGAGGTGGCTCTCGCCTCAGCCTGGTGGAACGAGGGCGGCACGCCTGACGTGCCGCTGCTCAGCGAGCCGGACTGCCTGCACGTCTTCACCGGGCCCGCCGCCGCACGCCAGGCCAAGGCCGCCGGGACGGGCGCGGACCTGTCGCACATCGGAGGTCAGCACACGATCACGTTCGCTGCCGTGTCCGACCTGGCCTTGCCCTACATCGCAGCCAGCGACTCCCGCGGACAGTGGGTGTCCGAGCTCGTCACGCACGGCGCGTTGGTCGTGTCGATCCGCGGGAAGGTCGAACCCGCCGCGGTGACCCGCGCCGAGTTGCGCCGGCAGCGGCGTCGGTACCTCGAAGACATCACCGAGAGCGCCGGCGCCGGGAAGATGGAGCGCGCCGAGCAGATCGAGCAAGAGCAGATCCTGACCGACGTCGAGGGTGCGTACGCGCTGCCCGGCCCGCCGCCGACTCTCGTGGAGACCACCGCGGTGGTCGGGTTCAACGGGTACGTGGCGGACATGAACGAGATCAGCCGTTGGACCACGGCGACGCTGCTGCCGATGCACTACCGACAGCGAGCCGCACTGGCGGAGACCATGCTGTGCTCGCCCGTGCGCGCCAACCCGCACCTGCAGGACCTGCCCGCTCAGACCGTCGCCGCTTCAGGTCTACCGGCGCTGTCCACCGTGGGCGACAGCGCGGGCGCGCTGGTCGGATTCACGGAGCACGACCGGCAGCCGGCGTGGCTCGATCCGATGGCAGCAACAGACGGGGACAGCCTGCCGATCGCGGTAGCGGTCGCGCAGACCGGCGGCGGCAAGTCGCTGTTCATGGCGTGGCTCGCCAACCAGCTGGCCCGGCAGCGGACGGCGCTGGGGGAGCGGACTCCCGTCGTCGTGGTCGACCCGAAGACAGACAGCGACCTGTCAGCGTCGTTCCCTGACGCGCAGATCGCGTCTCTGGACGAGCTGGTGCGGTCCGACGGCGTCTTCGACCCCATCCGCTTCGCGGCGAACCCTGCCGTTGGGGTGGAGCTCGCCGCGTCGATGCTGATGACGGTCAACCCCTGGGGGCCGCGCGTCGAGGAGTACGAGGCGACGCTGCAGTACGCGCTTCATCATGGAGTGACCCACGGTGCCCGGTGCACGGGCGAGGCGTTGCGGATCGCCGAGGCCGACGGCGAGGCGCCATCGGAGATGGTCGAGGCAGTGTTCCGAGTGGCGAAGGCGTCACCGATGTTCCGGTCGATGTTCGGCGTGGAACCGACGACCGAAGGGCTGCGCGTCGCCGAAGGGATCACGCTCATCAAGGTGGGAGAAGCGCACCTGGACCTGCCCGCGCCCGGCGCGACGATCGTGCCGCTCCCTCAGCGCATCGCGGCCGCGGTGGTACGAATGATGGTGTTCGGTTCGGCGATGGCACTGTCGGGGCGCGACGGCGTGCTCATGCTGGACGAGGCGTGGGTATTCATGTCCGCAGGGCGGGCCGAGATGGAGAGGCTTGGACGGGTCGCCAGGCAGCAGCGAGTGTTCCCGGCCCTCTTCACGCAACGCGTGACCGACGCGCTGAACGCCGGCCTGCGCGGGTACATCTCGCGCGGGTTCATCGGGCCCATCGAGGACCCCGACGAGGCCCAGGCGGCCTGCCAGCTCTTCAAGCTGGAACCGACACCGGAACGCCTCGAGCGGATCACGTCCTCGGCGACGATTGGCTCGGGCGTCTCCGAAGCACCGAACTGGAACTCGATGCGAGCCCTGGTCGACCGCGGCACGCGAAGGGTCCGCCGAGGGAGCGTATGGATCTACTCGGACCTGGCCAACCGCGCGGTACCCACCGAGGTGCTGATCCCGGACGAGTTCCTGCGGCGCACGAGCACGAACGCGGCAGAGATGAGGGCGCGGGCGGCGTGATGACTCTGGCGGCGTTGCGGAGGTGAAAGCCGTCGCGATCGGTGTGTGAGGTACGTATGGTTCCGTTGTGGTTGAGCAACCGAGCGAGAACGGTGCCGGGCGCACCCCGCGAGCACCGGAGCGACGGCAGATCTATACCCGGAACGACTGGAACGCGGCGCTCGCAGAACACTGGCTCACAGCGGATGACGTCCTGGAGCGCATCGGGCGGCTGGTCGTCCACGTCTCTGACATGCAAGGGCCAGCAGGGTACGACGATGAGGGCTTCTTCATCAGCCTCGTTGCTGATGGGCTGAAGCTGGAGGGCGGCGTGTCCCTACATGTCTATCCGTTGGATCACGACCCTCCACACGTTCACGTGAAGCGGCAAGGCAAGAGCGAGTTCAAGATCGACCTCAGAAGCGGGGATGTAATCGGGGACCACCCCAAGGACCTCAGCTCTAGGGACCTGAAGCAGATCAAGGCGACTGTCCTGGAATGCTCCACGGCACTCAACGACTGGTGGAACAAGGGCAGGAGTGTGCCCTTGAATCCTGTGGAGCCCGGATAGAGCACGGGCAGCGTCGGTTACGTACCCGGCTCCCCGCGGAGGGCTCGGACGAACTCAACCATGTCGTGACGAACGTCCGGCGCCATCAGGGCGAATGCGATGAGCAGCGCGATGACACAGATCGTCCAAGTCACCAGAAGGATCTGGAATGACCTCGTGAGCCGCGAAAGCGCGGTGTCGAGCTCCTTCGCTGTCCACCGGGTCAAGGCATGGCGGGCTGTCGCGAGGGCCGCGCTGATCAGGGCGTCCACGAGTCTGTCCTTTCGACGACTGGGCCATGTGCGCCTGGGGAGGTGCACCGACCGCCATGGCTGTGACACGTCACAGCGAGGAGTCCGGGGAATGGCCCCTTTGTCACAGGAAGGTGTGGAACCCCCCTGCTCAGTGACAGCCGAACCTCAAGTCGTTTTCCTCGGGACCTCCGCCGCACATCAGTCGCATCCCAACCCGGGACCGACTGGAGGTGTGGCATGCCGCGTGAGGCCCGAACAACAATCGATAGGCCGCACCGCGCGTTCCCTGCGCCGGCGCTGCGGTCCGGCGAGAGCTGGCGGGTCCTGGCCGCCTGCGTCGGCGCGGACCCGGAGGCCTTCTACGCCGACGACGGCGCCGTGCAAGAGCTCGCCCGTGGCATCTGCGGTCGGTGCCCCGTGCGGACGATATGCCTGGCAGACGCGCTCGACGCGCCCCGCACCGGCAAGCACGGGATCTGGGGCGGTACGACCGCGATGGAACGGGCGAACCTGACAGCGGGGGAGCGCGCGGACGCCCGAGGCCGGGCCCAGGTGGCATTGACCGCCCTGCGAATGTGCGAGACACCTACCGTGGCGTGAGCGCTGCCGCACTCCACCCCTGCATGGCTGAGAAGATCGTCGACGACGGCCTCGCCGTCGTCTGGCACGGCGACGCGGCGCAGGTCCTGACCGAACTGCCGGACAGTTCCGTGCACGCGGTCATCACCGATCCGCCCTACGGCTTGGCGCGGGAACGCGGCCAGAAGTTCGCGAAGACGGTCCGCCACTGGGCAGCTGGTGTCCTCGACTACGTGCCCGACGGGTCGGGCGTAGACGGGCATGCTTGGGACGCCTTCGTTCCGCCGCCGTCACTGTGGGCGGAGGTGCTGCGGGTGCTCAAACCTGGCGGCTATGCGTTGATCTTCGCCGCTCCGCGGACCGCCGACATCACGGGCTTGTCTCTTCGGCTGGCTGGTTTCGAGATTACCGACCAGATCCTCGCGTGGGCGTATGGCGGTGCGATGGCCAAGTCGCGCGACGTGTCGCGGCTCATCGACGACCACCTCGGCGAGACGAGGCCGCGCGGCGTCGTCGACCGCTCGCGGGAGCGAAGGCTGGGGTCGCAATCGGGGCGGTACGTCTCGCCGGCAGGCTGGCGGTCCGGCTCGCGCGCCGCGATGGTCACTCGGCCGGCGAGCGCCGAGGCCGAACGTTGGGAAGGATGGTCGACGGCGCTCAAGCCTGCGCAGGAGCCGATCCTTGTCGCCCGGCGGCCCATCGAGGGCACCGTCGCGGAGAACGTCCTGGCCCACAGCGCCGGAGCCTTGCATACCGACGCGGTCAAGGTTCGGTCCGACGACGGCGACCGGCACCCACCGAACCTCGTGACGGCGCATCACCCGTTGTGCCTGCCAGCTAGATGCCACCAGAACTGTGTCGTCGCGGACCTCGCAGAGCAGTCCCGTGACCGGCGTGGACGTGGCGATGCGACACGGTTCACCCCGACACTGAAGTACGCGGCAAAGCCACGCGGCGCCGAGAAGCTCACCGTCGATGGCATCACTCACCCCACGGTCAAGCCGATGGAGCTCGTGCGCTGGCTCGTGGACCTCGTCGCGGTACCCGGCATGGTGGTGCTCGACCCGTTTGCGGGTTCTGGGGTCGTCGCTGCCGCGTGCACCGAGGCGGGGATCGAGTCGGTCTCGGTGGAGATCGAGGAGGCCTATGCCCGCCTCGTGGCGGAGCGGCTGCTTCGTGGAGGGAGTTCGGCGCGGGACGTGTGACTGGGAGTTGCGCTAGTTGGACATGCGTCCAGGTTGGGATTCTGTCAGAATACGAGCATGGATGATCGGAGTGGCGTGCCGGCTCGCGACGACGCGGGCGATGCGGTTGATCCGCCGCGTGCCGAAGCGGCCTCGGGCGAGCCGCTCGACGAACTGTTCCATGCACGGCTCACCGAGCTTTTCGACGCAGAAGAGGTCAAGCGCGGCCGGACGGTCACCAGCGCCGAGGTGGCCAAGTGGATGACAGAGAACGGGCATCCCGTCCAGCGCGCATACGTGAACGCGCTGCGCAAGGGAACGAAGACCACGCCGTCGTGGGGCATCATCGAGGGGCTCGCGAAGTACTTCGGCGTGGCCCGGGAGTACTTCATCACGGACGCCGAGGTGACTCCCATGGCGCGTGCGGCAAAGCTGGAGAAGGCGCTGGCGGACAAAGGCGTCGAAATGTTCGCCCTGCGAGCCGAGGGGCTGTCCGAAGAGAGCCTGCAGCTCGTCATCGCGATGGTGGACCGCATGCGAGCGGCGGAGAACCTGGGAGAGGTCGACGGATCGAAGGCGTGAGCCTGTCGATGATGACGCTCAGCGAGAGTTGACGACCTCCGCACATCCGCTCGTGCATGTCCCGGAAATGCTTCACCGCACCCACCGGCGTGCCCGAAGTCGTCGCCGCCGCGAGCCTTGCCCTCGCGGTCATGCAGTCCGCTCGCGCCGAGCGCTGGGCCGACGTCGTGGCTGATGCCCGTGAGATCGCCCGCGACATCGCCCTCACCGGCGACCAGGTCAGTCTCCTGAATCGCCACGCGGGCGCCCTCGCCTTGCTTCGGGCCCGTTCGGGGAGCACGGCGTCGATCGCAGGGTGCCCGGAGTGCGGGCGGTTCCAGATCGCGGCCTCGACTGTGAAGACGTGTCTCGCGACGACCGGCTGCACTGGCGCCATGGTCCGGGCGGTGCCCGCACGCGCCTCATAAAAGTGTGCCAAGCGCCTCTCGCTCTGGTCTGCCGCACAACACCGGTGCATGAGCCTCGACGCAACACCCCGTTCCCGTCAGCCGAAGGGCGCTCCGGACTCTTCCGGCGGACAGTTCGCCGAGGAGGCGCGCGACGAGTCGCAGGTGCCGCTCGAAGGACCCGAGCTGTACGCGGCGGCCCGGAAGGCTGTGCGGCGCCACGCGTTCCGCGCGGACCTGAAGTTCGTCGGCGAGGACGACCTCGTGCAGGACACGATGGAGCACATCCTGCGCAACAAGCAGCGCAAGCCAGGCACCGTAGTGTCCCGGCCGTACGTGAGTCAGGTCGCGTTCGGCGCGGTCGGGATCGCCGCGCGGGGCAAGCTGCGAGCCGAGGACCGCAAGGCGATCGGGATCTTCGTCCGGCGCTGCGAGGAGATAGAGCGGGACCGCGGCTACCGCATGTCGGGCACCGAGAAGGACGAGCTGGCCGCGCAGATCCGCTCTGAGTGGCACGACCCGCGACACCGGCCGTCGGTGAACTTCGTCGAGCTCGCCTCCGTGCGCACCTACTCCCTCGACGCACGAACCGGCGACGATTCGTCCCGCACTCTGGGCGACACAATTGCCGACCACGAGGGCGCCGACCGGGACTCCGCGGTGGATCCCGGCACTCCTGCGGCCGCAGTGCTCTCCGGTGAGTTGACCGACAAGAAGACGCTACGCGCCAGGGCATGGTCCATCGTCGCCTCGGTGTCCCACGCGCCGGACGTCGTGCCGGGCTCCGTGAGCGCGGCAGCGGCGCGCCGGCACAAGACGCAGGTGACGAACGCGGGCGGCGTCCTGGCAGCTGTCCGGGAATGGGACTCGGGCGACGGCGAGGACGGTGCGGTCGAGGGCCTCTTCGCACCGTTCGGGCCGATCGACGAAGGCGGCCGCGATCAGGTCTGCGACCTGCTGCGCTCGAAGCCGGAGTACGCGGAGCACCTGTACCAGTCCGCCCTGCGCGCAGCGACAGCCCAGGCCGCCTGACGCCGTGCCGCTCGGCGACGCCCGGAGGCGCCGCACTTCACCGGTTCGAGACGACGGGGCGGCACCGCACAGGCGAGCAAGCGCCGTACGCCGTCGTACACGACTGAAGAATTCGCACAGCAAGGGGGTGGCCACATGGCCGGGACGGAACGGGCCGTGGGTGTGGTCCGGGCAGCAGCGACGATCGATCTGGACGGCAGCTGGGACGTGCTGTGGGGATCGGTCATCGGTGCCTCCGGCATGGGGCGCCTCGCCGACCTGGCCAGCGTCGTGGGGGTGGCGATGGTGGTGGTGAGCATCGTCGGCTGGATCTGGCAGCGCCGTCGTCGTGGCGGCGGCGGCGGGAGGAACGGTGGGCTGATCGTCGCACTCATCATTGGGGCCATCCTGGCTGGACCGAACGTGCTCCTGCCGCGGCTGCTGTGGATCGCCGACGCCCTCGTGAACGCGTTTGTCAGCCTGCTTGACGCGGTCTGAGGGGCGGGCCGGGACGATCATGCACAACCTGTACACGCTCACCGCGCTGACCGGGCGCGACGCCGACGCCAACCGCACCGTCATCGTGTTCGGCGTCGAAGCCCGCCAGCGACCCCTGGTCGTCGCGCTGGTGGCAGCCGTTCCCGGTCTCGTCATGACGCTGGTCCTGTGGCCCGCGTTGGGGGAGTTCGCCGTCCTCGTCCTGCCGACGATCGTGCTCGCCGCACTCGTCCTGGTGGAAGCGCGGGTGCGCACCGGGCTGCGACACCGGACCTACCAGGCGCTGCTCGACCGCGGGAGGTCGGACGCCGGGAAGTTTTTCCTCTGTGGACGCGAGATCGACCCAGGCCAGCGCGAGCTCACGATCCTGCAGACCGCCTGCATCCCGAACCCTGAGCTCAGCACGGCCCAGAGCCGGAACGGGGAGCCGCGGTGATGGCGCGTTCCCGTGGGGCCCGCACCCGGTCTGCCCATGCCGCCAAGCGTGTTGCCGCGCTCGTCCTCGCGGGCCTGCTGCTCGTCGCCGGACCTGCCGGTGCCGCGGCGACTGACCGAGGCACGGCCGACGGCGCAGTAGGAGGTGCGGTCGACCGAGTGGTCTCGGCTGTCGCAGGAGCGCCGGGCGGCCCAGGCGATCCGCAGCTGCTGCCGGTCAACCGGTGGAGCTCCCAAACGAACGAGCTGCACGGCCGACTGGGCACATTCGAGCTGACCGAGCGGGTACAGCGCAACGCGACCTACCCGGTGCTGCTGTCGCTGGGCAACTCGATGTGGTCCGGCGCCACAGGCATGACGTCGGCGGCGATCGAGTTCGACATCCTCGACTCCGCGGGACAGGAGGTCGACAGTGTGGCCGCCGGGATCGGCGAAGCGCTGGCCAGGTCAGGACTGCTGCTGGTCCTGGTGGTGCTCGGCATGTTCGGCGTGCTGTGGCGGGCGCGCCGTACCGGCAGCACGAGGGACATGGTGGCCATGCTGCTGCGGACAGCGGTCGCCGTCGGGCTGCTCGCCGTGATGATCTCCGGCGCGGAGCGCTCGACGACCACGGGTGGTGAGTTCCGGCCGGGGACATTCTCGCCCGGCTGGATCGTCACCACAACGAACGACCTGGTTGCCGCGGTGGCGTCCGCGCCCGCCGTGGCGCTGAGCGTCGCCGACACCCGCGCCGGGTACAACCACGATCAGGCCGAGGGTGCGATGTCGTGCGCCGACTACATTGCCACCCTCAAGGACACCTACCGTTCCGGGACAGTGACGGACCAGATGACAGGTTCGGTCCCGCTGGTGATGTCGGGCATGTGGGAGGCGACCGGCCTGGAGGTCTGGTCCACCTCCCAGTTCGGGGCTGAGAATCCGTACGGCGATCACATCTACTGCCGGCTCTTGGAACAGCGCGCCGGCGTGTCGCCTGCGGAGCAAGCGGCGATCACTGGCACAACCGGGGCGAACGAGCAGTCCCTCGCCTGGCACACGGCCATGAACGAGCAGGAAGACCGCACGCTGATCGCCTGGGCGCAGTGCCGCCAAACGGGCGCCGGCTGGACCCTCGCAGACGGCTGGGAACGCGCCGGGGGGACCAGGACGCCGTCGGGCACGATCGCAGATTGCGAAAGCTGGTGGCAGGGCGCCGCGTGGTTCGTCGACACGTCGGGTGAGCGGTTCGCGGACGACCGCACCTCGTTCGAGTGGCCGGACGCCGAGGCCATCAACACCGACGCCAACGACCCCCGGGTCCGCAACTTCCTGCTCACTTTGCACGGGCACACCGGCGGCGGGGTGACCTCGTCACTGGCGATGGTCTGGGCATACCTGCTTGCGAGCCTGATCGTCCTGATCGTGTTCGGGCTGATCGCAATCGCAGTGATCGTGGCGAAGGTGTCGATGGTCGTCATGATCATCGCCGCGATGTTCGCACCGCTGGTAGGTCTGCTGCCGGGCCGCCGCAACGTCGCTGGACGTTACCTCATGGTGCTGCTGAGCCTGTCGCTGTTCGTCCTCGGACTGCAGCTCATCCTCGGGTTCGTCACGCTCGTGACCTCACTGATGGTCACCGCCGGCCGCGGCCTGTTCGGCGGCGGGTCCATGGTCTCGATGATTTGGACCGGCTTCGCGCCCGCCGTCGGCCTCGTGGTGGTCCACCTGGTCTTCACCAAGGTGCTCCGGCTCCCGAGCCCGCTGACCCTGCAGGGCGGGCAGCTCTGGGCGCGGTCCGCGGCGAGCGGTGCACTCGGCGGTGCGCTCGGCGCACAGGTCATGGACCGGTGGCAGCGCCGCGGTGCAGCAATGGCCCGACGGGCACGAACCCGGGTGACTCGTTCGGTGATGCGAGGCACCGCGGCCCGCCTCGGGTTGCAGAGCGGCGCCCGACGGCGCTCCGGAGCGATCGTCGGTGCGGGTGCTGGCGCCGCAGCCGGCGGCGCAGTCGCTACCAAGGCCTCGGCAGCGCGCCCGGAGGTCCGACACGGCGCACGGACCTGGCAGACCCCCAAGCCCGACGACGGCACCGTCGGAGCGCCAGCCGGAGCAAGCGCGGCGCCAGCACGCGGGATCCGACGGGCTTGGGCGAAGGCCCGGGCTGCACGGACCACCGCCGGCCGGAGCGATCGTGCCGACCAGGCGCGGGCAGCGGCTGCCCGCGGCGCGAAGAACACCGCGCTGGGGCGATACCGCGAGGGGCTGCGCGCCCGCCGAACGCAGCTCGGTACCGACCTCGGCACGAAGGGCATCGCCAGAACCGTTGCCGCCCGAGCACCGGGCGCCGGCAGGACACTCGGTGCCGGCGCCCTGGTGGTCGCCACCGGTGGGCTGGCGGCTCCCGTGGTCGCCGCCGTTTGGGGTCACCGGCACCTGCAGCGGACAGCCCAGGCACAGCGACGCGTCGTCGACCAGCAGGAAGCAGAGCAATCGGCGAAGGCGCTGGCCCAGCAGCGTGCGGCCGCGGCACGTCGACGAGACGATCAGCCCGCTGCGGCCGTGCGTGGGCAGGGGGATGGTTTCCGACCATGGGCGGCAGCGGCGCGCCAGGCTGCGGCCTCTCCGATCACCCGCGGCGCCGGGGAACGCGCGGCCATCCGCGCGGTCTCGGACCGTGAGCCGCGAGCCGTCCGCGGCGCGAGCACCGAGCGCCGCCGGCCGCCGGCGGGTGACGCATGAGTGCCGTGTCCGGGTCCCCGGAACCGCTGCGGCACCCGGTCGGAGCCCCGAACAGCACGGGCGGCCGGTTTGCCCCGGTCATCCGGCTGGACACCGAGATCGACCTGGAACCGGCTAGCGACGCCGAGTACAACCTCGACGCGACCTTCGAGTACCCACCGATCCCGCGGTCGTTCCAGCAGCACGTCCAGTTCTGGGCACGCGTTCCCGTGCCGGACGCGGTGATCGCCCGTGTACGGATCGCGTACGCCACCCGGTGGCCCGAATGGGCACAGGAACGGAAATCAGAGTGGCTGGACTCCAATCCTCAACCGAGTGTCGGGCGACTCCGCGGGGGCCCGAACAACCGCAGGGAATGGCAGGAATGGCAAGTCCGCTACGACAAGTTCACCGCCGGCCTGGAGACCGAACGACCACGGGACCTGGCTCCGTTGATCGCCCGCACCGTGATCCGCGCGACGCAGATGTCCTACTACGCACCCCAACTGCCCGACGTCGCCGACCAGGCCCGAGTCGGTCGCGTACGCATGGCCATGGGCCCTGACCAGCGTTGGACAGTCCGGGAGATCTGTGACCGCTACAGGCTGGAAGACCTGCCCGCGGTCGCCTTCGAGGACCCGGGGACCGTCGCGGGCCTGAACCAGATGACCGAGGTCGATCTCATCGAGCGCCTGGTCGAACAGGCCGAGGAGCAGTATGGCTACGAGTGATAGCCCTGAGCCCGGCGCCATCCAGCAGGCCGCCCGCGACGTCGAGAAGGCAGCGACTGCCGCAGGCACCGCGACAGGCTCGCCCGTACTCGGGCGTGTGGCCGGAGTGTTGGCAAGTGGCACGGCACGATCGCTCACCGGGCGACGAATCTCCAAAGTGGCCGCCGCAGTCTTGGTGTCAGCGCTCGTGGCGGCCATCGCGGTCCCTGTACTGACGGTAATGCTCGCGGTGCACGGTGCGACGGTGCTCTTCGACGCCGACGGCGACGACGGAGGCTACGTCGCCGCGCAGGCGTGCTTCGCTGGATCAGGAGTCGAGGCGGGGCTGAGCGACGAACAGGCGCAGGTCGCCGAGGCTGTTCTCGCTGAGATTGCCGAGCGAGATCTTCCCGCGCAGGACGCTGTTATCGCCATCATGACCGGGCTGACCGAGTCGGGGCTGCGCTCGCTCGAGCACGGCGACGAAGCTGGGCCGGACTCACGTGGCGTCTTTCAGCAGCGTGCCCCATGGGGAAGCCTGGAGGAGCGGCTGGACCCCCGCGCTGCGACCGGCCTCTTCCTGGACGCCTTGACGAACAAGAATCTCCGGCTGTACGGGACGTCGGAGCTGCTGAACAGCCGCGACGGATCGCGCTACGACGTCAGACCATGGCTCGTGGCGCAGTCGGTTCAACGCTCCGCGTTCGACGACGGCCGCAACTACCGCGCGAACTACGAAGAGGCGGTCGGAGTCGTCGCAGCGATGCTTGGCCCCGATGCGGTGGCGGAGGCTGAACCTGAGCGCTGGGGTGTGGCCCTGCCGCAAGGCGACAGCACCGCCACGGGCACCTCGTGTAGCGAGGATTCTTCGGTCGGGGCGGCCACCGGTGGCTGGGGTGGTTTCGAGAACGGACGTATCCCGATCGACCAGTTGTGCGAGCTGTCGTTCGCGGTCGGCCACTACGCACGCTGCGACGCTGCGAGCGCCGTGGAGGAGCTGAGCACGGCCTTCCGGGAGGAGTTCGGTACGGACTTGGAGGTCACTGACTCCTATCGGTCCTATGAGCAGCAGGTCGTGACGAAGCGGGCCAAGGGACATCTGGCGGCCGTCCCGGGAACGTCGAATCACGGCTGGGGCACCGCTCTGGATCTCGGCGGTGGCATCAACCGGTTCGGCACCACACAGCATCGCTGGATGCAGGAGAACGCCGGCCGTTTCGGGTGGGTGCATCCGGAGTGGGCTCAAGCCGACGGGGCGAAGCCGGAACCATGGCACTGGGAGTTCAAAGGTTGTCCTACTCGAAGAGCGTGCAATTGAACACGACCGTGTCGTCGGCCCGGATCCGACCTGCTCGTCGATGCCCCTCGCCAGTGGTAGGTCGCGGGGCGACTTCGCCGGGTGAATGTCGGGCGCTAGACGCCGGTCTCGACCTGGCGCGGCATAGGTTGGGCGCATGTACGGTCGCGAAGCCGCCGAATGGGACAAGCTGGTCAGGGGTGGGACAGAGTTCCTCGTCGAACGCGCCCGGATGAAGCGGACCACGACGTATACCGAGTTGGACGCGGCGCTCGTGCGCCGTACTGGGCTGCGGGGATTCGACTTCTCGTAGGCAGACGACCGGGCGGCGGTCGGTGAGCTGCTTGGACGAATTGTGGAGGCTGACGTCACTGGCTACCCGGCAGGCAGGCTCATGCTTTCGGCGCTAGTGATCTACCTCAACGAGAACGATGCTGGCTCCGGGTTCTATACCCTCGCGACCAGTCTTGGACTCTTGCGTCCGGGAGCGTCGCGCGACGAGAAGACGGCATTCTGGATCGGCCAGGTCAACGGCCTCTTCACGCACTACGCGAACAGGAAGTAGGCACGCGCCACGTGCCGACGATGATCATCGTGTCGTCTGATCTGTCCGGGATCGCTTCTGCACCGGAGGCCTGTCGCATGCTGAGGCTGAATAAGTGATGAAGCGACCCTGCAAGCGTGACCCGTGGGCGAGGAGGAGCGATCTCGATTCCTTTCGGGCCGATGTGCTCGGAAGTATCGATCGGCTGAGGGCCGAGCTTGGTGTCGCGCATGCAGCGCCGTCAGTGGCAGCGGCCCGGCGGAAGCGGCTTGCCTGGGTGGCAGGCATTATCGCTTTGGCGACTGGCTTGCTCAGCTGGCAGCTCATGGCGAACGCGATCTCGGCGAGTCCCACGTCGACCGACCCGGGCCGGATCGGAGTCGCCGTCATCGACCAGGATGGGAAGCGGCCAGTCCAGATTTCCGCCCAGTTTGCGGTCGCCGCAGACTCCTCGACCCGGTTCCAGATCGTGGTGTCGGACCTCACCGACGCTACCGAAGAGGTAGCCCTGTTCTTCTGCGGCCCGATCCGGGACGGCTTGGATCTCGAGGAGGTGAACCAAGGTCCGTTGGTCCTGAGCCAAGCGCCGAACTCACCTGCCAGGTACGACTCCGTGCTCGGTGACCGCAGCGAGTGTTCGTATACGACGTCACGGCTTGAGCCGGGTCACCAGACGATCGTCGTCGGGCAGTCTCGGTATTCATTCCTGGCACGGACTGGCGCGAACGTCCTGTACACGGTGCCGGGTGTCAGGACGGTACTGACCCGGGAAGATCTCGGTGGAGAAACGATGGCGCCGCTCGACCCCGCTTCTACGGTAAGCATCACCATGGCTGGATTGCCGAACGACCTCCAGATTGCGGCTGCAGTTCCCCAACTGCCCGACTCTGGGTTGCCGTCGTGGTCGTACGAGGTCGGCGGTCAACCCAGAGTCCCTGGGGAGTACCGGGTGATGGGGCACCTGGTGACGGTGGAGAATCGTGCGCAAGCAACCGTCTTTTTCGCCGGTGCTTTTGTCGGGATCTCTGGCGCGGCCGTCCTCTGGTTGATCGAGATCCTCGTGACCGGAGCACTCGGCGGTCGCCCGCGGGGAGAACCCGCCGACCGGTGGGAGCAAACGAAAGAGCGTCCGCCGCCGCGGTCGTGAGCAGCGCAGGTGCCTGGTCCCACGCGGCAACTGGCGCCGCCCCTTCCTCGCTGGCTGCCACGCCTTGTACCGGTCCTTGGCCATCGCCCCCTTCCCGACTCCGCAGAGCGGCCGGGCAGGACGCCCTCCTCCACTCGAATACGAGCTATCACCAGTGAATCGGTGTGGGCACACGGCGATCAGGCGCGTGCCGCACTCCATCGCTGCATGGGAACTCAAGATCAGATTCGGCGTCCGGCTGGCGCGCCTGAATCGGCAGGTGGCCAGTTCGCGACGGCGTCCCGACCGGAAGCGGCAGTTCGTATCGGGGATCCGCTGCGACCCCGGGTCGACGCGGTGCGTGACTTTGTCGAGCGCTCGGCGCCGGTGAACCTCCAGGACGAGCACGTGTTGTCGCGTGAAGCAGCACGGGCCGGTGTGCGCGGGGCGCTGCCGGGCATGGCCGAAGTGGACTTCGAAAGGCACTGGATCAGCCTGGAGCAGGCCGCCGTTCAACTACAGCGATTCGCGCTGGACGAAGACGGCGAGGAGCCCGACGGCGCTCCCCTGGGCGACTTGTGTGGGGTGAGGATTGAGGACTTCCGCGGGTACGACGACCTAGACCGACCCAACGAGGCGGGCGGCTATGGGTATGACTGGCCTGCCATCTCCGAGGCGGTTGCCGATGCCTGGAGCGAGTGCTGCATGAACGCGCCAGTGCTGCAGTGAGGGCGTCAGCCGCATCAGGGCAGGACGGCAACCAGGGGAGGGGTTCGGCTGCGGCGTAGGTGATCCGCACATCAGGGGTGCAAGGCCTCACCAAGGGCCGGGACCTGGACACTGGCATTTCCCCCGATGCTGGCGGCCGACCCCCTTGGTGAGGCCGCTCCAACTCGTGACAGCGTTCGCGTGACGGATCCCGGTGTTACGGGTGCCGGGCTGGGCGCGCCAGCGGTGCGTCGCGGGTGGGTGCATTGTCGAGTGGAGGACGGACTCGACAACATGCATGACTCACACGACGGTGACGGCGCCTGCAGCGGGGTCAGGATAGAAGGCCGTCGCGAGCCAGTGCGGTATGCAGCAGCGCGCGGGCGGCGGACAGGTCCTGTTCGTCGAGGTGACCGCGCAGGTAGACGGTGCCGTGGTAAGCGGCCAGGGTCGCTTCGTGCGGTGGGAGGCCAGCAGCGGTGAGCTCAGCGAAGAGATCCGCTGCGGTCTCCACGAGCTCCCGGGCCGAGGATGAGAGGTTGGGGTCGGTACCTGCCTCGATGGTGGCCAGCCGCCAGCTCAGGCGGTGTCCCTGCGTCTGCTCGGCCCCCCGACTGGTGTCATAAGTGGGCTGCTCGTCGGGAAGGCTGTCGAAACTGGCATCCATGACGTCGCGGCCCAGGATCTCCCGGAAGATCAGCAGGGCCATGGGGCCATGGACGTACTTGTGCGGTCGCTGGAACGACCCGAGGGCGGGGTCGAGGAGCTTGGCGACCTTGTTCACGACGTGGGAGGTGGCATGCTCCTTCGTCATTTCTCTGATCGCCTGGTAATTCGCGGCGCCGTCGCGTGCAGCGCGCCAGGCGGCGTTGACGACCTGGGCGAGGGTGGCGGCGGGGTGCACGCAGAGCGTGTCGATGAGCCGGTCACGTTGCGTGGGGGTGAGCTTGGGCAGATTGTGATCGGCGAGCTGGTAGGTGACGATCCGGATCATCTCGTCCAGGAGGACCTCGCGCGCCGCCTGCATGATCGCTTGGTCGGTGGAGAGAGCGGCTTTACGGCGGGCGATCTCGGCATCGACGGCAGTGGCACCGTCGGGTGTGAAGTGCATTCGCGCGTTGCTGGGGTACCAGCCTTCGAACGCCTGCTCGTCGGCGGGGTCATCGCTCGCCCAAGCGAACAGGCTGGCCGGGGTCTCGACCTCGGCGATGCGGTGGGCGTTGAGCTCGCGCACGATCGGGTCAGCGTCCTCGACCCACGGCAGAGACGCTGGAGCGGAGACTTCGCCGCGGAGCATCGCAACTGCGGTGAGCAGGGCGTGCGTGGACATCCGTTGGACGAGGTCCCCGGCAGTGCCGTCCAACTGCGCGTCGGTGAACCACCGCAAGGCTTTCGCCGACCGAAGCAAATCCCTCTGCACGATACGAATGTCCTGCTCGGCACGGGCGTGGTCACGCACCTGGGAGCACTCGTCGCACGACGTCCCCGCAGCCTGCGAGCTCTGGCTCAGCGCGTCCCTGAGCTGCTGGCGGACTCGAATCCGTACCAGGGCACCGCACGACGAGCACGCCACAGACGCGCAGGTCACGTGGGAAACGTCCTTGACTCGCCAGCTGAGCGCTCCGGGGTGCTTTAGATCGAAGTCTCTAGCCAGCTCGGACACCGTGTGCGCGAACCCGACCCGCTGCGTTCCGGTCGGCGGCGCGGTCTGCCAGTACATACGGGCCAAACGCTCGTCATCCTGGCTCGCGCCGCGATCAATGTGAACCTGCAGCGACAGCTTGTCAGCCATGAGGTGGACCGTACGCGAGATGCCTGCCGGGCGCGACGATGGCGGCTCGGCCACCACTTGTGATTCGGCACCGGTGCCCGCGCTGTCGCCGGGCGCGGAGGTTCAGATCGCGACGACGAGGTGCACGCCGCGTCAGGCCGACGGTGGTCCAGGTTCCCGCCCGACCGCCTCGAGAGCGTCCAGATGAGGCCACAGCGCGTCGCGCACGCGGTACAGGTCATCGCGGACCTTTCCGGCCACGTTCTGTGCGACCGTGTTCGTGTCCGGGTCTGTTCGATCGAGGCCTTGCATTTGCTGGGACCAGTACTGATGCCCGAGCGGGCTGTCGGGCGCCAGCAGTGCGTCGCCGAGCAGCAGTACGGTTCTCACGTCCTGTGCCGAGAGATCGGTGCTCGCGTCCAGCGCGGTGATTAGGTGATCGGCGAGCAGCGCCGTTGCGGCCGGCGCCATGTCATCCATGAGCGCGACTGCGGACTGGATGGCCCATGACGGATCCTCACCTGGCACCTGGAAGGCGTCCGCCAGCTCGATCCCGTCGAGCACGTCGTCGTGCTCGCCTGTCTGCCACCGACGAATGCGCGCCAGGACGGCGTCGTCGGTGACATCGAGCCCGCGGTCTGCCAGAACATCGCACCACGTGCCCGACTCGACGTCGTACAGTCCAGACACGGACATCTGTAAGGCGACGCGCACAGCCCAGACCTCGTCCGGCTCGATCGCCTGCGTGCCGTCCTCCTGCTCCAGGACGTAGCGGCCAGCGACCTCGGCCGGCAGCCAGAACAGCGGGTGCCAGAGCTCCGCCGGGGCGATCGGGTCGCGCGCAGCGAGACGACCGTCGGCGTGGTAGCGAGGCAGAGCGACAGCGACATGCGGCGTGCAGAGCACGCAGTCCGGTACCAGGCCGGTGGCCCTGATGAAGTCGGTGTTCCGGAGGGCGACATCGAGCGCCGACATCGGCAGCAGTAGCGATTCCCCGCGTTCCAGCAGCGAGCGCCTGCGTCGTGTCGTGATCTCCATGATCGGTGCACCTCCGTGGTCCGTCGTGTCGATGGCCAACATGCGCACTACACATGAGTTCGATTCTTCGGCCGCACTTCATCTGGGCGTGGACAGCAGCCGAGCAGTGGTCGGGAACGCCGTGACGAGGCCCTACTACACCGACGACGCCGTGACGCTGTACCACGGGGACTGCCTCAAGGTGCTGCGCGAGATCCCCGACGCGAGCATCGACGCCGTAGTGACCGATCCTCCCTATGGGCTCGGCTTTATGGGCAAGGAGTGGGACAGCGGCAAGTCGTTCGTCGAGCGCAAGGCCGACAAGCGCAACACTTTCGACCACGTCGGCGGGAACCACAACCCCGCCAGCAGTGCCGATCAGCAGCGCACGCGTCTACGCGAGAACACCGCCTACGAAGACTGGTGCACCGCCTGGGCCACGCAGTGCCTACGCGTCCTGAAGCCAGGTGGGCACCTGGTCGCGGCCGGCGGCGCGCGCACCTGGCACCGGCTCGCCGCAGCCGTCGAGGACGCTGGGTTCGAGATCCGCGACAGCATCGCGTGGCTGCACGGCCAGGGTTTCCCGAAGTCGCTCGACGTTGCCAAAGCCGTCACCAGGCTGTTGGAAGACTTCGGGGATGTTACCGGCGATACGGCGGTCGCCGTCGAGCAGGGGAGTGAGCCGCCCGCTGCCCGCTCACGCAAGGCCGACACTCTCGAGCGTCGAACAGGATTGGAGGCAGCTCAGCGCTGGGAGGGCTGGGGAACCGCGCTGAAGCCAGGGTTCGAGCCGATCGTCGTCGCCCGGAAGGCTCTCGCCGGCACGGTTGCGGCGAACGTCTTAGGGCACGGAACCGGGGCCCTGCACATCGATGCCTGCCGCGTCGGAGACGGCTCCGATTCACAGGGAGACCGTTCACCGCACGAGGTGTCCGCCGCGGTGCGGTACACCGAGAGGGGCGCGGTCACCTTTGCGGCAAAGCCCGGGCCTCGCGGCGGAGCGCCGTCGGGCAGGTGGCCGGCAAACGTCGTTCTCGACGGGGCACAAGCGGCGGAGTTGGACCGGCAGTCCGGCAACCTCACCAGCGGTGCGAACCCGATCCGTCGCGGCTCCGACAAATTCCGTGACACGTACGGTGACTTCAAGGGCCAGGAGGTGTGCACGCCGGCTCGTGGCGCGGACTCCGGCGGCGCATCTCGGTTTTTCCCGATCTTCCGCTATGAGGCCAAGGCGCCTGCCTCGGAGAGGCCACGCGCGGGCGACATCGCGCACCCCACAGTCAAGCCGCTGGGGCTCATGCGGTGGCTCGTGCGACTGGTCACCCCGCCCGCTGGCCTGGTGCTCGACCCGTTCGCCGGGTCCGGCACAACGGCCGAAGCCTGCGTCATCGAGGGCGTCCGTTGCATCGTGATCGAGCGCGAGGCCGACTATCTGCCTCTGATCACCGCTCGCCTCACCAAGCCGCTGCAGCCCGGCCTCGACCTCGGGACGGCGGGCACATGACGAGATACGACGCCGGGCGCCGGTTCGAGTGGCGGGTCCGTGACGAGCTGGTCGACGACGGGTATGCCGTGATCCGCTCGGCCGGGTCGAAGACCAAGGTCGACTTGGTAGCGATAGAGCCTGGACAGTGGCTCTTGGTCCAGTGCAAGCGCGACGGCCGCATCAGTCCGGCAGAGCGCACCAAACTCCTGAGTCTTGCGTCCACGTGCGACGCGCTTCCGGTCGTGGACGCGCTCGACGGCGGCCGCCGGTTCCGCCGGTAACCAAATCGGAGATCCTGGGCGGACCTGAGAAGCCTCCGAGGCGGCGCTCGCAGTCATGTCCCCGCGGTGTGCGTGATTGTGTGGGTCGGCGACCGGTTGTTCCTACGCGGGCAGCGCCTGCGTGATCGCGTGGGCCAGATGGCGGGCCTGGCCGTCGACGGTCGGTTCGTCGAGCCAGATCCTGATCGCTAGGTCAATGATCTCCTCGGCGTGATAGCGCGAGAGGCTTCTGCCGATGGAGTCGAAGACTTGTTGATGGGGCCCGAACTGGGCCGCTTGCAGAGCGATCAGCAGTTCGGGTTCCGTGACGCCGAGAGATTGCGCCGCGGTTGTGACACCCGCGGTAAGCGCGTTCAACAGCTCGGATTCTGGTGTAATGCCCGGCAGAAACAAGATGGCTGCCTTGTCCGGCTGGTCGCGCTGATCGCCGTCAAGAACACCAACGGCCGCGATCCTTCGCGAGTTGCTGACGACGTCGACTGCCTGGCGAACGGCGCTATGACCGCCACTGGCGATGATCTCCAGCTCACCTGCGCAGTGGCCGGCGTGGCGCTCCAGGATCCGTCGAGTCATTCTGGCCGCAAGGACGTCCTCGACGAAGACCAAGCCCTTAACCGGAACTGGGTCTCGGGACAAGGACCGCAGTACCGCCTCGGTGCTAGCGATCCGGTCCACCCGAGCGCCGTCTCCGCCTCGGGTGACCAGCCTGACGCACTCTGGTGGCACTCGGCGGATCATCGAGTCCGCGTGGGTAACGACGATTGTTTGGCATCCCTTGGCCAAGGTCCGGCGGGCGATCTCGTCGATGAACGCACGATGCCCCGGGCCTGCCAGGAACGCCTCCGGTTCATCGATCAGCACCAGGTCGCCTTCGCGTGCGAACTCCAGATGCCACAAGACGTGGGTGACCCAATGCTCTGCGTGGCTCATCGTCGAGGTATCGAAGGGCACGCCGTCGCGGTCGCCGCGGAGATACGGCACGCGCGGCGCGCGAGGCTCGTCGTACCAGCTGTACTCCAGCCAGTCGTAGCTGCGTCCGGTGATGCTGCTGAGCGTGCCCAGGTGCTTCTTCTCGAAGAGGTGGCCCGCCGTCAGCTCCTGGAATTCGGACAAGTTCGAAACGGCGTACGCCAGGTCGTCGTGGGCGGTGTAGGTCGAGAGCATCGCAGACGAGGGGAGCTCATCGGCAGGGAACGTCTCGAGCTCAGGGTCGTCGGAATCGGGTGAGGCCAGCATGACCAGCTCACCGGGCACTCCCTGGTGCTCCATCAAGAGCCGGTAGCGGCCCTTCAAGCTACTCGGATGACGCGGCAGAGCCGGCGGCAGTCGCGAACCGCCCTGCGTCGTAGGGAGAGCTTCATGCAGCATGTTGAGCAGGTAGGTCTTGCCCGACGTGTGGAGTCCCACCAGCAGCGTGAACTGCCCGAGCTCGGCGGTTCCCGGTGCGAAGACGACCGACTTTTCGATGTCGATCGTTCGTATCCGACCAGGCTGTTCCTTGAGCCGATTCCAGACCCGCTGCGGCGACTCATCGCGACGTCCCACGAACTATCCTTTCCTTGATCGCCCTTCGAGAAACTGGCCGAGCAGAGGTTCGCGACGTCGCGAGTCAGCGCCAGCGGCGAAGAGACAGGGATTGCCGGGTGACACACATCGGCGAACGCACAGCCTAGCCACGACCGTTTCCTCACGCGGAGCGCACGCGCGGAAGTGGGGTGGCCCTATCCACGCGTAGGGCTCACAGGCGCGGATCTGGCGGATAGAACTGCGTTAACGTCGGCGGGGCCACGCCGCACATCCGCTCACGCATGACTCCGCCAACAGCATCCCGCGGGTTCGTGCATCTGCATGTCCACTCGGAGTTCTCGCCGATCGACTCGCTGGTCCGAGTTCCCGACCTGGTTCAAGCCGCCGCCAAGGACGGGAACCCGGCCATCGCCCTCACCGACCACGGGACGCTGGGCGGTATCTGGAAGCTCGGCCAGCGTGCTGGTGCGGCGGGGATCAAGGCGATCCCTGGTCAGGAGTTCTACCTCGCGATCGGCTCCCGGCACGAGCACAACAGCATCGATGTCGCGCGGACTGAGGCCGCGAAGTCCAAGCGCTATGAGCACCTGACTGTCCTGGCCGCAACGCGTCCTGGCTGGCACAACCTCGTCGCCCTGTCGAACAAGGCGCAGGACTCCTACTGGTACAAGCCGCGCATCGACTACGAGCTCCTGACCGAGCACGCAGACGGGCTGGTCGTGCTGACGGGCTGTCTCGGCGGCCCCGTCGCCGGAGCGCTCGCTCGGGGCGACGACGCTGGCGCCCACGCAGCCCTCGAACAACTCTGCGAAGCGGTCGGCTATGACCGCGTCTTCGTGGAGGTCATGGACCACGGCATCCCCGAGCAGGCCGCGGTCCTGCCAGGCCTGCGAGCCCTGGCCAGCGAGTACGGCCTGCTGTTGGTCGCGACGAACGACGCCCACTACCCGCGTCCCGACCAGGCCGAAGCTCATGACGCGTGGCTCGCCGTCGGCACCCGTGCGAAGGTGTCCGACGTCGACCGGTTCCGTTTCCACGGACACGGGCATCACCTACGCACCGAGTCTGAGATGCGAGCGCTGAACGTTGAGGACTGGTGGCAGGAAGCCTGCGGCAACACGCTGCGCGTCGCGCAGCTCGTGGACGACGACGTCCTGCCCGATCCGGCGCTGCGCTTGCCAACGTTCCCACTGCCCGAGCATCCGGACTGGAGGGACGACGGCGTTGCGCCGACGTCATCCGCGATGTTGCGTGATCTTGTCCGGCAGGGCGCCCGTGAACGATACGGGGAGGATCCTGGCCGGCGGGGACGTCTTCCGCGCGAGGTCAACGCACGGCTGAAGGCTGAGTTCGCGGTGGTCGAGTCGATGGGCCTGTCCGACTACTTCCTCATCACGTGGGACCTGGTCACCTGGGCGCGTTCGGACCGCGGCATGCCGACCGCGGACCATCCCGACGGTGCCCCCGGCGGCAAGGAGCCGATCCGGGTTGGGCCTGGGCGCGGTAGCGCCGCTGGATCGGTGATCTCCTACTGCTTGGGGATCGTGAACCTGGACCCGATTGCCCACGGGCTGCTGTTCGAGCGATTCCTCGATCCGACGCGAACTGGCATGCCAGACATCGACAGCGACTTCGAGCAGGCCCGCCGCGACGAGATCCTGGCCTACCTCCAGGCGCGCTACGGGCGCGACCACGTCGCACGACTGGGCACTTACGGGATGGCCGCCACTCGCGCCGCGATCAAGGATGCAGCTCGCGTCCTCGGGCTCACATCGCTCGGGAGTCGCCTCACACCGCTGGTCCCCATCATCGACGCGCATCCGGCCACGTTCGCCGTTCTGGACGATACGTCGGTCCCTGCCGGTGCGGCCTTCCGCAATGCGGTTAAAGCGGCGGGCGGCGACGGCGCCCGCCTGGTCGCGCTGGCACGCGACTTCGAGGGAGTGACGAAGCTCGAAGGGATCCACGCCTGCGGCACGCTGATCGCTGACGAGCCGATGGACCAAGTCGTCCCTCTGCGGCGCGACCGATCGAAGGGCGCCGGCCCGGACGCTCTGCGCATAACGTCGTGGGACGGCAAGGACGTCGAGGACTACGGACTGCTGAAGCTCGACGTGCTGGGCCTCCGGACCCTCGATGTCATCTCGGTGACGCTCCGGTTCATCGAGACGAGCACGGGGTTGCACATCGATCCTGACGGCCTGACACCGGGCGACGGGTCCGCGAGAGATCGTGCGGCGTGGGAGTTGGTCGCTGACGGGCGCACGGCTGCGGTATTCCAGCTGGAGTCTGACGGGATCACACGACTGGCCCAGGCGATCGCGCCATCAAGCCTGGCCGACCTGACGGCCCTGGTCGCGCTCTACCGGCCAGGCCCGATGGGCGTCGGAGCACATGAGATGTACGCCGCCCGCAAGAACAATCGCGAAGCGATCTCGTACGACTACCTCACCCAAGATCCCGCCGAGATGGAGGCCATCGCATCCGTGCTGGCCGAGACGTACGGGCTGCCTATCTACCAGGAACAGGTCATGCTCCTGGCGTCGGTGGTGGGCGGACTCGACGCCGGCATGCGCAACTTGCTGCGCAAGGCGTTCTCGAAGAAGGACGCTCAAAGCCTGGCCCAGGTCCGACAGGCCATGTTCGATGGCGCCATTGCAGGTCATGGCATCTCGGGTGTGCAGTTCACCGCCACGACACTCGAGCGGCTTTGGGCGTTGTTCGAGTCCTCCGCGTCGTACTTGTTCAACAAGTCCCACGCGGCGACCTACGGTCTACTGACCTACCAGACCGCGTACCTGAAGGCTTCATGGCCGGTCGAGTTCGCGGCGGCCGTTCTGGCCACGACCGACGCCGAGAAGAAGCGACTGGCGATTCTGACTGACCTACAACGTGAGGGCATCGAGGTCCGGGCGCCTGACGTCAACCGGTCGGCTTTGACGACCGTCCCCGACGACCGAGCAGTCCTTCTTGGGCTCAGTGAGGTCAAGGGCGTCGGCGCGGACGCGGCGGCGATCATCGCCGAGCGAGAACGTGGCGGGCCATTCGCCTCGATGGCCGAGCTGTTCGCCAGGGTCTCGGTGAGCGGATCGACCCTCCGGATCAATCTCGTCGAGGCATTGGTCGAAGTCGGTGCCTTCGATTCGTTCGGTCCGAGGCTCGGCCACCTGATGATCACGCGGGCGGTCCGAGACTGGCCGGACCTGGTTACACCCGAGGTCGAATGGGGCGTGCTTGAGCGCGGGGCCCGCGAGCGTGCCCGGCTGGGGCTGACGACGGGGACAAGCCCACTCATCACGCTGAGGGCCAAGATCGGAGCCGCAGCGCGCAGTGCGTTGCGGACCGGCGAAGCGATCACGAACTCGGTGGCGGACGTCGCCGACGGCAGTCGGTGCACCATGGTCGGAATCCTCACGGCGTGGGCTCAGCGGGGGTACTCGAAAGGTCAGATGGCCAACCTGACCTTGGAGTGCGCCGACGGATCACTCAGCGGAGTGATGTGGGACGACGACCTGAGCCGACTCGATGAGACGCCCGTCGTGGGGTCCGTGGTGCTTGTGCGAGGCAGGGTCAGGGCCCAGCGCGTCGAGGTCGAATCGATCAGTGACGACGGCGAGATGACTGTCGAGCAGATCATCCGGCGGGACCTGACCATCCACAGCATGGCGGCGCTGGACATCGAGAAGCCGGTGCCAGTCGCACTGCCGGACGGTGAGCTGCTGGCATGGCCGGAGAACGACGAAGTGATGAGCGAGCTCCTGGAGCTCCCCCTGGAGCGCGACCAGGACGGCAGTGAAGCGAAGGCGAGCCCCGAGATGAGTAACCAAATCGTCGTGCATCGGATCGGTATTGGCACAATTGTGCACTCCGACGACGTGCTCGATCTGTTCGACGAGGTCGGCTATCCGCCACCGTGTCTCTACACGACAGAAGGTTCTGCCGCCGTGACATCAAGGACCACCGGGATCGCCGTTGTGGTTGTCGGCGAACGGACCTTGGTGCCTACCGATGCCGACGTCCGAGCGAACTTGCCGGCGGAGGGCGCCTGGGGTGTCGTCGGGCGCGGTTGATGTAGCCCACCACGATGGCGTGAAATCGCTTCGTGCGGTGCCTGACGTGAAACGGTCCCTACGTGGATGGGGCGCCGGTGTCGATCCACGTAGATCTTGCTAGCGGCTCGGTCGCTCGCCGTTGACTACTCGTCATCTCCGAGTTGTGACGCTTTCGGAAGGCGCGGCCGACGGAGACCGAGACAGCAGCCAGCGCAGCTTGGAGTTCAATCGGCTTGCCCGTTGCCAATCCTGCGCGGAGAAGGGGGTGCGTCGCACCTTCCCGCTGGAGCTCGACAAGGAGCCTTTCAGCGGTCGGGGCCTGGGCTCGTTCAAAGTCGATCATCGTGCCGCGTACATGAGGCGTGAAGCTGTCGAGCAGATCCGCGACCCTCCCAACCTTGCGATCTCGGTCTTGCGACGCCGCGGCAAGGTCTGCTCGCGCCTCGGTGGGATGTACCGCTGGGGCCGTTCCCGCCCCAACAGCAGCCATGGTTCCTTGCGCGGTGTCGAGCACCGCTTGGGCGCTGCCCAACTCGGTTACGTGGTTGTGCCATGACGGGTGCGCAGTCAGAAACTCGACCATCCCTAGGATGTCGGCGAGTTCCCAGGCGTCTTGGTATGCGCGCTGACCCAGAGCGAGGTGTTCGACGAAGATCGGTTGAAGCGTCTCGAACGCGCGCGCCGAAGGCGGGGACGGGAATACGAAGTTGCTAGCGGCGAGCAGTCTTTCGGGCAGCAGCGTAGAGCGACCATAGTTGAGCTCCGCGCTCCCGTGAAGTAACCGTTGCGCAAGCTCGAAGCGGCCCGTCGCCACAGAACCAACCAGAGCTGCCTGGTACAGCAACGTGCCACACAGGCGTGGCAACTGAACGAAGCTCGTCCCCGCAGAGTCAATGTTGTCGGACGTGAAACGGCGCAGATCGTCGAACCACCAGGCGTCTGTCGTCTCGTTCCCCCAGTATGCCGCCGCCGCCACGAGGCCGGCCGGGATTAGCGTGGCTTCAGTGAGCCGGTCGAAGACCTGCCCGTAGGTGTGCGCCTTCTCCAGGTCGTGGGGAGCCTGGTTGAGGTGCTCATGCTCACGGAGCTCGGACAGTGCCCGGCGGAGTCGATCGTGCGTGTTGACCGCCACTGGGAGCCCAGCGAGGTCGCGTTTGGTGGCTACGACGGCCTCGGCGAGGCTGAGCGGGTGCCGCGCCTGTCGGTCGCTGATCGCCGCCACCGCATCTGCCAGGCGTCCGACCTTCTCGTCGGCTGTCCCTGTAACGTGCACGATCCTGTTGCGGCGGGCGAAGTCGGCCGCCGCCGGTTCCAGCTCGCCACGATTGATCCAATACGACGTGTACTGCAGCAGCAAATGCTTGTCGATCAACGTCCGCAAGGCTACGTCGTACTCGGCCGACCACCCAACAACGAGAAGCGCATAGTCACTGAGGACTCGGGCCAGGAAGCTTTGCAGCTCGGGCTCATAGTCCGCGAGTTCGCTGGCCGTGTTCTTCATCGCCGTCGGGGTGAGGTAGTCCCCGTGCAGATGTACAACCACAGCCGGGATCGTGTGCAGGGGGCCCAACGCCGCGAGTTCAGTCGGTGAGTGCACGATGTAGGGCGAGATCCCTTCGTCGCGCAGCGCCGTCTCCATGAGGTGGTCGAAGTTCAGCGTCAAGAAGACCCGTACGTGCCCTGATGCCGCGAGCCGCGCGAGAGCACGGTGCGCTGCGCTCGGCAACGGAGCTGGAACATCCGAGTCAACGGTCTGCGGCTCGAAGATCTCGCGCAGGAGTGCCTGCCGCGCGTGCTGCGTTGTCCCTTGTTCCTCGAGGAGCGACTCGTAGGTTGCCTCCTGTCCGAAGCGGGACTGGTACCACGAGTGAGGGCTCTGGCCATTGAGATCTGCCCCGTCAAGGTTTGCGAGCCGTTCGATCAGGTGTTCCTGCACACCCCAGGCAGAGAGCACCCCCGCGGATACCGAGATACCCGCGCCGAGCAACACTGCATAGGCGTCAGGGGTTGCATCCATCGTGCTGGCGAGCGTTAGGACCGGATCGTACGAGCTACCACGCTCGTTCTGGGTACGCGCGGGATGGTCGGCGATTGATGGGGAAGTGGCATCAGTGGTCACGCGCTGACCGTACTTCGCGCCGTGGTCAGGATCCATAGAACTGCACTGAAGGGCGTGTGCCAGCGTGAGGATGCTCGGTCGCGGTGGACGCCGTCTGAGTCCGTCGCATGTGCCTCTCGTCGCGACAGGGATCCTTTGCCCGGAGTCGTCCAGCGAGCAGGACGTCGTATCGCAGTTGATGACGTGTTGACGCCTCAGGTCGTTCCGCGCATTGCCGCACATCAGTCCTTGCAGAGGCGCCACCCGGTGCCACGTCGTGGGGCCCGCAGCTGAGCGGGACGAATGAAGGGACTGCTGATGGCCGGCGAGACTGTCATCACCGTCATCGGGAATCTGACCGGTGACCCGGATCTGAGGTACACCGCGAGCGGGACGCCCGTGGCCAACCTCAGCGTCGCCTCCACACCGCGCACGTTCGACCGTGACGCGGGGGAGTGGAAGGACGGCGCGACGCTGTTCCTGCGCGGCAGCCTGTGGCGGGAGGCGGCGGAGAACGTCGTCGCCTCGCTGCACAAGGGCGACCGCGTGATCGTGCAGGGCGCGCTCGTGCAGCGTTCCTACGAGAAGGACGGCGATAAGCACACCGTCATCGAGGTGGAGATCCACGAGATCGGCCCCTCCCTGCGCTACGCCCAGGCCGCGGTGACCCGCATGGCCAAGGGCGACAAGACGAGTAAGGGGCGCGCCGCTGGGGCGACCGCGCCCGGCACCCCGATGGAGGACGACGACGAGTTCTAACTCGACGACGTCCAGTCCTGGCCCCCAGCCGGGCCTTACGCGGCGGTCCGCCCAATCATCGGGGCGGGCTGCCGTTCTCGTGCGCTAGACAGCCACATGACGGGTGCCGTGGCCCCGTCGGCAATCACGTCGAGCGGTTGGCATTGAACGAGACCATTTCGCGGGCGGCCCGGGCCAGCGCGATCCTCACGGTGTCCCGCTCGGCCTCGGCCTGCAGACGTGTCGACTCAAGTGCCTTGTGATTCCGCGCAATGATCGCTCCGAGCGTCGTAGGTTCAACGGGCGGCACGATGTAGAGCAACGCTTCGTCGACAATGCATTGTCCGACGTCAGGATCATCCTCCAGCACGTCAGCCGTGACTTCAGCGACTGTCTGACCGTGGAAGAGCGCTTCACGCGCGGGAGGAGCCAGTTCAAGCCTTACCGCCTCCGGCTCGTAGTCGACGTCAAGGACCGCAGCGCGGATCAAGGGCGGGAGCTCGACCAAGCGCGCGACTTGCCCGTTGTATTCCGCAGCCCGTTCCGACTTCGCCCTGGCCTCTGCTGCCGACGTCAAGAAGCGTTCCTCCATGCGTGCTTCCGCTAGGTCAAGTGCCTCCTGCAGCCGAGTGCTGAGGTCTTCGAGACTTTCGTCGAGATCCATCATCGCGAGCATTCTGCCGTCTGGAAATACGCCAGCGAGCCTGTCCCACAAGTCATGCCCGGCCGCGGCGACGTCGAGGGACCACTGCTTGAAGTGGGCGGTATCGGGCACGTTCCCGATTCGGACGAAGGCGTGGAGCGTCCCGCCGGCGCCCGCCGTCACCTCGATGACCTCGCGCACGTACGCAGTCCCACCGTCCTTGCGAACGAGGCGCTGCGCCAAGTTGTGCTGCTTGAGACGATCGGGTCTCCAGGTACTCGCCGAGTCCTCGAATCCGACCACCCAGTCGGTCGCGAACGCGAGTGCGCGTTCGGCCTCGTCGGCGTCGAGAAGGTGGCCCGGTACCTGCGCGACGCTCGTGAACCACTGCGCTTCGGCGGGATCTGGGCTGAATGTCAACAGGTCGAGGTGTGCCTGCATCGCATCCACACGCTGGCGTACGACGTCGGCCGAGCGGGACGGCATAGGGCTTGATGCGTGCGTGATCCCATGGAGCGTCTTCCAGCTGCGCGATGCTCCCTCAACCGCCTTATTGCAGGCCTGGACGCACTGGTCGAACCGGCCGGCCTCAAGATCGCGTTCGGCGTCCTCGAGGAGAGATCGGAAGCCGTCATCCTGGATTGCGTCTGTCAACGCGACATGCTCGATGGCTACGCCGTACTGGGCGTCGACCAAGCTACGGACATAGGACTGCACTGCCCGAGTCCAGTTTTGGACCTCGTCGCGGTCCGGGGAGACGCCTTCGTGTTGTGCGGCGTTCCGCACCGAATGCAGTTCTCGGATCTTGGCGATGCTCTCGAGCTTCGCGTCGGGAAGGCGCTTCTTGACGTCATCCACGAGACCGCGCAGATCCGGTGTCCTGGCTCCGCCGAGCGGGACGCCGACCGCCGCGGCGACAAGGTACGTAACGCGCTCGACCGCTCCGTCCAAGAGCACGACGGCGGTGGTGCGTTGCAGACTCGATGCGTGAGTGGCGTAGGCGGCCGCCTCCTCGAGCATCTTTCGCACCCGGCTGAGGTGGCGTGCGTCTTCAGCGGACAGAGTCTGAACCATGCCAGCGATCCTTCCAGGAACAGGTCGATAGCCGTCATGGCGCGCCGACCATTGGGCCACACCAGCAATCAGCATGCCGCCGAGTCGGGTCGGTCCCCAAGCGAGCCCCAATCGGTCCCATGGATGCGCTACGCCGCGCTGCGGTGACCCCAGCTGGAGGACGCCGAGTTCGGACGCCAGCCTGTCCTGGCTCTGCAGTTCGCGCCGGAGTCACTCGCACAGATCGTCGGCTCTGAGGAGCGAGCACATCCGGGGCGACCGGTTGCCTGGCTCGGCCGACATGGAGCGTCTCGTCGAGTGATTCCTCGCTCGATTGCGGTCGCGTCGAGCCTGTCGGGCGCGTTGCGATTTCACCAGTCGAAGGCCGCCTCACCAGTCTCGCCGTCTTCGGCGGCCGGTCGCTCCGCGTTCTCGAGGATGGAGTCGAACGCGGATGCGACCCACTGGTGCGTCCCGAACGGGACGTGCGTATAGATGTCGATCGTCGTGCTGATGGACGAGTGACCGAGGCGCTCCTGGATCGCCTTGGGGTTCGTTCCGTCGGCAAGCAGCAAAGTAGCGTGCGTGTGGCGCATTCCGTGTGGCCCCATGTGTGGCAGCACAATTCCGGTGGCTCTTGTGTAGGCACCCTGTGCCTGGTCGAAGTAGTACGTGATGTTCTTGCCCAGCAGTGCGGTGCCATCCACCTTGGTGAAGACCGGTGCGTCGCGCTTGATGGCTTCGAACCCGAAATGCCTTGCCTGGGATTTCCGGTGGGCGCGGGCAACAGCTATCACCTGCTGGTCGACGGAGACGGTGCGTACCTTTCCTGACTTGGTACCTCGCTCGACAGTCTTGGGATCCTGGTTCTCCCGGTAGACGCGCGAACGAGTTCGCTGGACTGTGATGTAGGGGTTCGGACCAGCGAACATGAGATCGCTCCAGCGAAGTGCAGCGACTTCAGCGGGGCGTAAACCGGTACGTGCGAAGAACTGCCACATCGCCCGGCGGGGGTCGTTGCTGTCGTGGGACCAGTCGAGGAAATCCTTGACCTCCACGGCGGACCACGTGACTTGCTCCTTGCGGGCGCCCTTGACCTGTTTGTCGGTCGGAGGCTTGACGCTTGGATGCTTGGCCGGGTTTTGCCGCAGCTTGCCGTCTTCCACGGCGGTCTGCAGGACTGCGGCTACGCAGATGTGGACACGCAGCAGTGACGCTAGCCCGAGCTTCCTCTTGGGCTTGCCCTTGACGACTAGACCGCCTCCGACCTCAAGGGTTTGATAGAGCTCGGCAACCATCGGGGGAGTGATCTTGCTGATGGGCTTGTCCCCGATGAAGGGCAGGACGTGGAGCCGCAGGTCGCGTTCGTAGGCGGAGATCGAGATCTCAGCGACGCGTGTGGCGCGCAGCCACGCCTTGGCGAGGTCGCGAAACGTCACACCGCGGTTCCGTGGCTGGACGATTCCCTGGTCAAGCTCAGAAAGAATGCGCCGCAGCTCTTCGCGGGCCTCCGTCTCGGTTTCGAAGCCACCCTTCGTCGGCTGCTTCGACTTCCTCGGTAGCGGATCGTCGGGCCGCGATGGCTCGGTCCACGAGATGCGCCACCTGACCTCGCCATTCTTGAGGCTGTAGGGGCGTGGCTTGGACCCGTCGCCGTTACGCTGCTTGGGCCGCGTCACGGTCCGCACGCCCGGTCAGGCTCCTGGCAGCAGGTGCGGACACTCGTCGAGCAATTCCAGGTCATGCCGCGACCTCGTTGTTGACGTCCTCGAACAGCCGCAGGAACTTCAGCCGTGGGATGAGGCGCCGGGCTTGAACTCGTACCTCGGGGATCTCGCCCGCAGCCATCGCCTTGTAGAGGGTCCGGCGGTCCACCCCGAGAAGGGTGCAGGCTTCGTCGACCGTGATTGTGAGCCGGCCGGAGCGCCGGAGGGATTCGAGATCGTGGACAGGTTCGGTAGCAGGGCCAGTGTTCTTCGTCATGCCCGGTGGATGTGCGGCTATGTCGCGGAGAGCATGCCGACGTACTGCCGCGGCGTACAGATGTACATGGATGAACACGAAGTCGGATTCCGCATGGAATTCCGCATCTGGCCTCGTAGCGCCTCTGCCGGCGCGCGCGGTCCCAGGCGCTCGCGTCCAGGTCAGGCCGCACTTATCGAGCCGAGAGGCTCCCGTTCCGCGAGAAGAAGTAGTCGTTGTACCCGTGCACGTGGATGACGGCGGCCTTCGCCGCGCGAGCGCCGTCCGGGTACGGGTACCGGACCAGCGTCGCGGGCCCGAGCGCGGCCTCCTGGAACGGCGCGCCGAGCAGGTGGTCGGTGCGCCAGTCGAGCGCGTCGTTCGTGGAACCAGGCACGTGCGGATCGTATGCCGTACGGCGCCGTCCTCGCAGGTCGCGGCGCGCGGATCAGGCAGATCCGGGCGCCCGCGCTCAATCCCCGGTGAGAAGCTCGTCCTGCGAGTCCGCCGGCGTTCTCGCCGCAGCACGCGAACTCGGTGGCCGCGGCTCCGGTCTGGGCGTAGCGTCCGGTCGCGGCCGATCGCGAGCGCGAATCTCGACGGCGGACCGAAGCACACCAGGTATCAGCAGGCGGTGTACGGCGGAGAGCGGGGGCCACACGATGCGACCCACTCCCTGTTCGTAACGCACGAGAGTGGCCACCGACACCCGACCATCGGATGTTCTCACCACGAGATTCGCACTGAGGAACCAGGACCGAGCCTCGAGCCGGATCCACTGCTCGCTCCGCGCGGCGATCCGCCAACCGGCGACGGTGTGCGGTGATCGACCGCGCCTGAGGCGGATGCCGAGCAGGCCCCGCCAGATGAATCGCTGAGCTGGACTCGGGATGTCGCCGAACATCGCCCTGGCCCATTGCTCAGGGGATGCGACCACGCCGGTCGCGAGCGAGAACGCGTCGGCGTAGTCCTCGTCGGGCAACGAGCTCGCAGAACGGTCGAGCTCAGGAATCGCCGACATCCCGACGACGCCGGTCACCGGGGATGCCGGTGCGCCCTGCCGCTTGCGGACGCTCTCGGGCAGCTTCATGTTCCGGCACATTCCCATCGTGGTTATACGTAGGTGTATAACAGCGGACCGTACCAGAGGTTGTACGATTGCGTATAACTCGTGGAATGAGGAGGTGGCAGTCATGGGGGCACTTCGCACGCCGCGTGATGCCTGGGTCGAAGCGGGCTTGCGCGCGCTCGCCGGAGGCGGCACGGATGCGGTGCGAGTCGAAGCGCTGGCCAAGAGCCTCGGAGTCACCAAGGGCGGCTTCTACGGGTACTTCGCCGACCGGGACGCGCTGCTCGAGGCGATGCTCGACACGTGGGAACGCGAGAGCACCGACGAGGTGCTCGACCTCATCGAGCACGAGGGCGGTGACCCGAAGGCCAAGATCCGACGAGCGGGCATGCTCACCTTCTCGAACGACCGGCTGCTGCCGATCGACCTGGCCGTCCGCGACTGGGCCCGCCACGATGAGGGCGTCGCCGAACGCCTACGACGAGTGGACAACCGGCGGATGGCGCTGCTTCGCGAGATGATCGGCGCCTTCTGCACCGACCCTGACGAGATCGAGGCCCGAAGCCTTCTCGCGTTCTGCTTGGCTATCGGCGAGCACTTCCTCGCCGCCGATCACGACGGACGATCGAGATCGCAGGTGCTCTTCCGCGCAGCGGACATCCTCCTCGATCGATCGGATGCATCGATCGCCTGATGCAGTGGGCGAACGGGGCGCGTCTCAGCGCGCGGTCCCCTCTCAGGAGGCTCGTTCGCAGGACAGGTCCGGCGGCGGAGGCGCGTCGACCGCCTGCGACCACTCCTCGGCCGTCAGGTCCCGTCCGGCGACCGCGCATGCCGTCGCCAGCAGGCCCTGCGCGCTGGTGTCGCGGTCGACCAGCTGGCTGTTTCCGGCGTCGGTCCCGATCGTGAGGAGCCGGTCGGTCCAGGCGGCGAGCGAGGGCCGGCTGACCTGGGTGCCCAGCTCTCCGACCTGCTCACCGGTCGCCACGTCGACCAGGACCGCCAGGGGCGAGTCCCCGGCCAGGACGGCGAGCCCGGTGCCCGGCAGCACCACGGCCGTCCGCAGCCCGGCCGGCACCGGCACGTCCGCCACGGCTCGCACGGCCGCGCCGTCCGCCTCCAGCACGACGACGCCGTCCCGGTGCGCGACGACGAGCTCGTCCTCCCCGAAGGCGAGCACGGGATCCGAGCTGGGAGTGTCCGAGCTGTCCGCGTCGGAGCCGTCGAAGTCCGCGTCGTCAGAGTCTGAACCAGCAGAGCCCGGTTCAATGGCGATCTCGAGCAGCTGGACCGCGGACTGCGCCGTCGTCGTGTCGACGACTGCGACGGTCGCCCCGGCGCTGAAGGCCGCGCGCCGGCCGTCCAGCGCGAGCTCGGCGGACGTCCACGGGCCGCCGGGGAGCGACGCCTGGCGGAGCAGGTGCCCGGTGCCGGGGTCGACGACGCGGACGGACCCGTCCGCGGCGGCCAGCACAAGCTCCCCGCCGGAGCTGATCCGCGCGGCGAGCAGGTCCCGCAGGCCGGTCTCGTAGCGGACCGGGGCCGCGAAGGTCTCGTCGAACTCCGCCCGCGCGAGCTCGTCGAAGGCGGCGGACATCTCGTCGGGAGACGCCGTCGCGCCCGCCTCCCGCACCGTGCCGTCGGCGGTCTCGACGACCAGCGTCGTGCCGTCGTCGGTCACCGCGGGCAGCCAGGTGTCCTCGGCCCCGTGCCGGTCGGCGGCCGCGCCGACCCGGGCGGGGATGTCGTCCGCGCCCGGCGCCTCGAGGTCGTACGTGACGGCGAGGTTCACGCTGTCGTCGCCCGGCTGGTCCCCTGACGCGACGAGGTACCGGCCGCCGGGCGCGAGCGCCTGCTCGTCGAGCGCGGACAGCTCCGTCTGACGGGCTGTGGAGCGGGGGAACCAGACCGAGGTGTCCCACAGGGTGAGGGTGCCGCCCTGGGCCGTGACCACCCGGTTCTCGTCGACGAAGGCCGCGGCGTCGGCCGCGACGGCACCCTGCAGCTCCCAGAAGCCGCCCTCCTCGGTGCCCACGTCGAACACGTAGTTCTTCTGGTCCCGGACCACGAGGATCCGGGTGCCGCCTGGGGAGACCACCGCCGTGCGCACGTCGAGCGTGGGCGTCGGACCGGTGCCGGGCCGCGGGAACCTCTCGCCGTCGGACGTGTCCTCGAGGGTGATCAGGGTCGGATGCACGCTCGCCGCCCAGTCCCCGTACGTCGACACCGCCGGAGCAGCGGCCAGGCCCGAGTCGTAGCTGGTGTCCGGCAGCACCGAACCCCGGTTCACCAGCTCGAGCCCAGGGAGCGACCTGCGCTCCCAGCGCCCCTGGTCGCGCAGCCGGCTGTCCTGCCCGGAGAGGACGACGAACCCGTCGCCCAGGTCCACCGAGTCGTAGGCCTCGTCGAGGTCGAGCTCCGCGACGGTGGTCCGGGCGCCTAGGTCCTGGACCTCCAGCCGGCGCCCGTCGTCGTCCTCGACGAGGGCGGCGAGCAGCTCCCCGGACGGCGAGACGGCGATGTCGAGGGCCGAGGTGAAGGGCGTGTCCATCGTCCCGCCGGCCAGCACGGTGACGGACCCCGCCGCGTCCAGGGCCGCGACCGTGGCGCCGGTGGTGCTGGCGACGAGCTCCGTGACCCGGCCGCCCACCGATCCCACCGGCTCGGGGCGGCCGGCGAGGTCCCAGCGCACGACGTCGCCGCCGCTCGTCGCCGCCAGCACCGCGCCGGCCCCGCCCGCCGACGCCCCCACCGATGTCAGGGCCGTCACGTCGTCGGCGAGGACCACCTCCCGGTCGAGCTGGGCTGTCGCGTCCAGGACCGACAGCAGGGCGGCGTGGGTCCGCGCCGACGGGTCGAGACGGTAGGCCTCGGCGGCCAGCAGCGCGCCGCGGTCGGCGTCGGTCGCCCCCGCGGCGTGTGCGGCGGCGACCAGCGCCTCGACCGTCGAGGGCGCGTCCGGCCAGCCCGCCCGGGACGCGGCGAGCCCGGCCGGCAGCAGGCTGACGCCGAGCAGCGCGCCGACGGCGAGGCACGAGACCGCGCCGCGGGACCACCTGCGCACCAGGGCGGCCGTCACGGTGACCCCAGCGGCCGGTCGCAGGCCAGGTCGGCGGGCGGCTCGCTGCCCGCGACGGCCTGCCTCCACTCGTCGGCGGTGAGGTTCCGCGCTGCGAACTCGCAGGCCCGGGCGTGCAATTGCGCGGGCCGGACGTCCCAGCGCGTCAGGTAGCGCGGGCCGACCGCCCAGAGCGTGTCCTGCCCGGCGGCGAGCCAGAGCGGGGAGTCGCCGTCGGCGCCCCCGGCCAGCGCGGAGAGGTGCCCCACCTCCTCGCCCGTGGCGGTGTCGAAGAGCCGGATCCAGTCGGCGTCCCCGGCGACCGCCACGAGGGTCGTGCCGGGCACCGGGGCCACGGCGTTCTGGCGGCCCGACGTCGGCGCGGCGATCGTCCGCCGGACGGAGCCGCCGTCCTGGTCCAGTACGGCGATCCCGCCCGCGTGCGCCGCGACGAGGTAGCCGCCGGAGACTTCGCTACCGAAGCTGTCGCCGCCGAAAGCAAGGTCGACCTGCGACTGCCAGGTCCGGTCGTTGGCCCGCGAGACCAGGCGCCCGGCGCTCAGGTCCTGGCCGTGCACCGTCGACGTCGCTACCTCCAGGACCTCGATCCGGGCGGTGCGCAGCGTCGGGTCCGACGTGCGCACGCGGTGGAACGCCACGAACCGCCCGTCGGGGCTGATCTGCGCGTTCGTGGTGGCGGTCGCGGACTCGGCGGGAACCGTCGCCTGGTCCAGCAGCTCGCCGGTGCGCACGTCCCGGACCTGCACCGAGCCGTTCGCCCCGGCCAGCACGAGGCGTCCCGCGTGGTCGACGGCGGCGTCCTGCACCCAGCCCGGGCGGGTCTCGTACCGGAGCTCGAGCGGGGGTACGTCGGGCTCCTCGGCCGGCCCGACGGCGGTGTCGTCCGACGAGTCGTCGGCAGAGTCGTCGGCGGGGTCGTCCGCAGAGCCGCCGTCGCCGGTGGCAGGCGCCGCGGCGGCCTCGAAGACCGTGCCGGCGCCGGCGTCGACGAACAGGAGCGTGCCGTCGGCGAGCGGCACCGGGAGGAGCCGCGCCCCGGACGGGCCGGTCAGGCTCCCGCGGACCTGCGTCAGCGCGGGCCTGAGGTGCAGCGCGTCCGTGTCGGGCCCCGTGCCAGACCCGGTGCCCGGCCCTGTGCTCGGACCAGCGCCGTCCGTAGTGTCGAACGTGTGCGTCATGGCCCAGAGCGACGGCTCCGTGCCCTGCCCTGTGCCCTGCCCTGTGCCCTCCGCCGTGCCCTGCGCGCCCACGGCCGCCCGCACGGCGTCGGGCAGCTCGCCCGCCGAGACGACTGTCGCGCCGTCCGGGGTGAGGGCCTTGTCGCGGGGGATGCCCTCGAGGCGCATGGTCGTCTCGGCGAGGGCCTCGCCCGAGCCGACGTCCCAGGTCGTGAGGGTGCGCCCGTGGGTCATGACGAGCAGGCCGTCGTTCAGGAAGACCGCGCCGTCCGGTGTGCCGATACCCGTCAGCCGCTCGGCGCGGTGCTCGTCCTGCTGCTCCCCCTGGTGCCCTCCGCCCGGTGGCGGCAGGTGCACGATCCACACCTCGTCGCGGCGGGACAGCAGCATGGTGGTACCGCTCGGGGACAGCGCCATCGTCGTGAGCGGGAAGGTGCCCAGGGCGGTCGGCATCTGCACCGAGACGGTGGTGCCGTCGGTCGTCCGTGCCCCGTGGACCACGTCGTCGAGCTGCGTCATCACCCAGCGCCCGTCGGCGGTGGTCGCCTGGGTGGTGGCGACGGCGCCGCCGGCGACGTCGTCCGCGAGGTCGCCGTCGAGCACCGTGCCCTCGTCCAGCACGTCCAGACCGGGGAGCGAGCGCCGCTGCCACGGGCCGAGGCCGCCGTTGGTCCAGCGCTGGTGGAGCACCATCGCGTCGTCCTGGAGCCGGACCGCGTCGTAGCTCGTGCCCGCGAGATCGGCCTCGGCGACGACGGCGTCGTCGGCCGTCGCGCGGACGCTCACCGTGTGCTCAGTGGTCGACCAGCGGACCGTCGTGTACCGGCGGCCGGCCGGGTCGACGGCGACGTCGATGGCTTCCTCGTCCTGCACCTTCCGGGTGCGGTCGTCGGCGTGGACCCACACCGCGGGGTCGGCGCCGGTGGTGGCGACGGCGATCACCGAGCCGTCCGCGCTGGTGGCGAGGGCGCTCGGGCGGGCGTCGAGGGTAGTGACCCGGACCGGGGCGCCGCGCAGGTCCCAGCGCAGGATCTCCCCAGTCTCGGTGCCGACGAGCACCGCTCCGGCGGCCGGCGCTGCCGCGGCGACCAGCACCTCGTCGTCCACCCCGGCCCGCGCGCCGATCGGGCTCGACCCGTTCACGGAGCGCAGCAGCGCGGTCAGGGTCTGCGTGTCGGGATGCAGCCGGTACCCCTCGACGGCGAGCAGTGCCGCCCGTTCCAGGTCGGTGGCGGACGTCGCCAGGGCGGTCGTGGCGAGGAGGTGCGCGTTGGCCACACGGGTCTCGGCGGCGGCGCGGTCGGTCTGCGTGCCCGCCAGGTAGGCGGCGACCAGCGCGACGACGAACAGCGTGGCCAGCGTCGCGATCACGCGCCGGACGAACGAGGCCTCCCGGCGGTGGTGGGCGGCGTCGGCGGCGATGAGGTCGGGGACGGGCCGGTCGTGCAGGCCGGACGCGAGCTCGGCGACCGACCGCTGCACCAGCGGGTCCTGGGCGTCGAGCCGGCCGGCCCGGGAGATGCCGGTGAGGTCGACGACGGCGGGGCGCGGCGCGCCGTCGGCCAGGAGCACGGGCGGGAGCGGGATGTCGTGCGCGGGCTCGTCGGGCTGTGTGGGTTCGGCGCGTGTGGGCTCGGGCTCCGTGAGCGCGACGATCAGGCGGTCGGGGGAGCGGTGGTCGAGCCACCAGGCGACCTCCTTGTCGACCCAGGGCGACCGCGCGGCGGCCGGGGACGCGAGCAGCACGAACCACGCGGAGTCCGCGAGCGCCTGCTCGATGGATCCCCACAGGTCGGGGTCAGCGGCGAGGTTCTGCTCGTCCCGGAAGGCGCGCAGGGCTCGCCGTCGGCCGGTGCGGGCGAACCCCTCGAGCAGAGCCTGGAGCTGCGGCCCGAAGGCGCCGTCGTCAGCGTGGCTGTAGGACAGGAACGCGTCGTAGCGAGGCATCACAGGTCCCGGTCGCATGCCAGGTCGCCGGGCGCGGCGGAGCCGACGGCCTGCGTCCACTCGGCGACGGTCAGGTCGCGAGCGGCGAACGCGCAGGCCGCGTCGAGGAGGGCTGCGGGGCGCAGGTCCCAGCGGACGGCGTCGTCGCCGCTGAGGGCGAGCAGCGAGTCCGGGCCGGCGGCGAGCCACAGCGGGTCGAGCGTGCCGCCGGCCTCCGGCGGGGTGAGGCTGCCGACCTGCTGCCCGGTCCGCGTGTCGTAGAGCCGGATCCAGTCGAGCTCGCCGGCCTGCGCCACCAGGGACGTCCCGGGCACGGGCGCGAGGGCGGACGGCGTGAAGGCGGCCGTCGAGCCGACGACGGAGTCGATGGTGGTGCGGACCGCGCTGCCGTCGGGCTCGACCACGAGGACGCCGTCGACCTGGGAGGCCAGCAGGTGGTCGCCCCCGTAGGTGAGGTCGAGCACGGGAGCCGAGGTGCGCAGCCCCAGGTGCGTGACGTTCTGGCGGACCGGGACGGTGAGCGTGCGGGTGCGCGAGATGCGCAGGTCGAGCACCGAGACCGTGGCCTCCTCGGTGCCGAAGGCGAGCGGGGACAGGTCGTGGAAGGCGACGTACCGGCCGTCGGGACTGATGGCCGCCTCGACGGCCCAAGGGTCGCTCGTCGCTGCGTGGTCCGCCGTGGCGTGCCGCACCAGCCGCCCGCCGCGCGCGTCCCGCACCTGGACCCGGCCGAACGCGTCGGCCAGGACGAGCCGGTCGCCGACGACCCGGGCCGCGCGCACCGAACGGAGACCGGTCTCGTACCGCGCCTCCAGGGGGCGCAGCGGCACGGGCGTCGTGAGGTCGTCGTCGGACAGGCTCCCCGTCGCCTCGCTCACCGTGCCGTCCTCGGGGGTCACGACCAGCACCCGGCCGTCGTCCAGCGGCACCGGCAGCAGCCGGTCGCCCAGCCGGCCGGGCTGGACGGCCTGGATGACCGAGCGGAGATCCTGGTCGGTGCTGTCCCGGTCGTCGGTGCGGCCGGTCCGGCCGTCCTGGCCGGTCAGCAGATAGCTCGACACCGCGTCGTACCACCTGCCGCTCCCGTCGAGGAGGCTGGCCCCGCCGGTCGTCACGCGGGTCCCGTCCGGGGACAGCGCGGTATCGGCCAGGTAGGCGCGGTCCGTGTCGACCGAGCTGGTCAGCGGCGACGCGGAGGCCAGGTCCCACGCGGCCAGGGTGCCGCCGTGCGCGGTGACGAGACGGTCGTCGTCGAGGAACACCGCGGCATCGGCGGTCGGCATCCCGCGCAGCTGCCAGGCGCGCTCGTACGTCCAGCTCGGCAGCTCGACCACCCAGGTCTCGTCCCGGCGGGACAGCAGCATCCGGGCCGCCTCGCCGCCGGACGGCGCGGCGGTGACGGGCAGCAGCGAGCCCAGGGAGTCCGGCGCGGCCATCCGGTACAGGGCGTTCGAGGTCGTGTCGGCCGCGAACACGGAGCCGGCGCGGAAGGCGGTGACCAGGGCGCCGTCGGGCGAGACCTGGTGCTCGGTGAACTCGCCGTCCAGCGGCTCGACGACGCCGGCCTCGCGCACGATCTCGAGGTCCGGCACCGACCGGCGCTGCCAGTGCCCGGCGCCGGAAGGGACGCGGCGCTGCGCGACGACCAGGGCGTCCTCGGTCAGGGCCACAGCCTCCAGGGACGTCCCGGTCAGGTCGTCCGACGCGATACGGGTGCGGCCCGTCCCGTCCAGGAGCAGGAGCTCATGGTCCGTCGTGTCCCAGACGATGGCCGCGAGGCGCTCGCCGTCCGGGTCGACGGCGACGTCCGAGACGCCGGCCAGGCCCGTCGTGCCCGGGCCCGGACTGCCGGGGTGAGCGGTGGAGACCCAGAGCGCGCCCTCGGCCACCGCCGCCACCGTCTCGCCGTCCGCGCTGGTCGCGACCTCGGTCACCGCGCCCTCCAGCGTGGCCAGGAGCTCGGGCGCCCGGTCGAGGCGCCACCGCCAGACGTCCCCGTCGGCGGTGCCGGCCACCACGGTGCCCGCGTCAGCTCCCGCCTCCGGGTCCGATCCGGACTCCTCGGGCTCTTCGGGGAGCGGCGCAGCGGCCAGCGCGACGACGTCGCCGCCCAGGTCCACGCGGCGCTCCAGCGGCCCGGTGGCCTCGACGCTGCGCAGGAGGGCGGTGAACGTCTGGGTGTCGGGATGGAGGCGGTAGCCCTCGGCGGCCAGCAGCACCGCGCGTTCCGCGTCGGTGTCCGAGACGGCCAGGGCGGTGCTGGCGAGGAGCCGGGCGTCCGCCGCGCGCGCCTCCGTGTCGGCCCGGTGGGCTCCCCGGAACGCGAGGACGGCGAGGACGAGCGCGACACCGAGCAGCACGCTCAGGACGGCGCCCGCAGCCACGGTCGCGCGGCGGGTGCGCCGCTCGCGTCGCACGTGCGCGCCGATGAGCTGGTCCTTCTCCACGCCGCGCAGCCGCGCGGCGAACGTGGCGAGGTTCTCGCTCACCAGCGCGTTGCCGCGGTCGAGCCGGTCGAGTCCCGCGATGTCGCGCAGGTCGACCCAGTGGGGCTCGGTGGTCAGCCGCGCGAGAAGGGCGGACGGGAGCGTGTCCGTCCCGTCCGCCGCACGGTCGCCGGCCCAGCGCAGGTCGCCCCGGGTGAGGCCGATGAGGATCCGGTCGGTGCCGTGCGAGTGGGCGCCGTGCGAGTGTGTGCCGTGCCGGTCGAGCCACCGCTCGACCTCGTCGATGACCTGAGGCGACCGCGCGGCCTCGGGGGACGCGAGCAGGACGAGCCAGTCGCTGGCCGCGAGCGCGTCCGCGGTGCGCGGGGCCAGGCGCAGGGCGGCCCTGCGCGGTCCGGGGCCGGACCGCCGTCGGCCGAACGTGGCCAGGTGCGCGCCGAACCGGTGCGCAAAGCGCTCGTCAGTAGCGGGGTCGTAGCACAGAAACACGTCATGACCTGGCACCAGACCCCCCTGTACGCCCGGCCGCCGATGTTAGACCGCCTCCGGCGCGAGATCAATCACAACGCGCGGGCTGCATGGCGGGACGTTCGGCATGGAGGATGTCCGGCATGCGCAATGTCGGCCGGACGGTGCAGTCCTCGATCTACCGCGACGGCCTGTTCGGCCGCCTTCCGCCGGTGCCCACCAGCCCCGACGCGCTCGCCGAGGCCGCCCGACGCCGGATGACCCGCACCGGCTGGTCCTACGTCGCCGGCGGCGCCGGCGCACAGCGCACCGTCGACGCCAACCGCGAGGCGTTCGGCCGCTACCGGATCGTGCCGCGCCAGATGGTCGACGTCGGCGAGCGCTCCCTGGCCACCACCCTGTTCGGGCGCGACCTGCCCGCACCCGTCCTGTTCGGGCCCGTCGGCGCGCTCGAGCTCGCCGTGCAGCATCAGCGTGCCCGCGGCGGCCGGGGCGCCGCGCCCCGCAACGCCGAGCCCGCGCTGGCCCGCGCCGCACGGGACCTCGGCCTGCCCGTCGTCATCTCCTCCCAGGCGTCGGTACCCATGGAGGACACCGCCGCCGTCCTCGGCGACAGCCCCCGCTGGTTCCAGCTCTACTGGTCGTCCGACGACGCCGTCGTCGAGTCGTTCGTCGCCCGCGCCGAGGCGAGCGGCTGCGAGGCCATAGTCGTCACCCTCGACACCCACGTGCTCGGCTGGCGCACCCTCGACCTCGACCTCGGCTACCTGCCGTTCGCCCGCGCCGAGGGCATCGCCCAGTACCTCAGCGACCCCGAGTTCCAGAAGCTGGTCGAGGCCCGGGTCCGGGGCAGGGGACGCGCCGGTGGCGCCGGCAGCGAGCCGGCGGGGCAGGGCGCCGCGACCGGCCGGCCCACGCTCGCCGCCGTCCGCTCCCTGCTCTCCATGGCCCGCCACCACCCCGGCCCCACCTGGCGAAACCTCAGCCAGCCCTACGCGCGCGCCGCCGTCGAGACCTTCCTCGACGTCTTCTCCCGCTCGACCCTGGCCTGGGCCGACCTCGCCTGGCTGCGCCAGCGCACCACCCTGCCCATCCTCGTCAAGGGCATCCAGCACCCCGACGACGCCCACCGTGCCCTCGACCACGGCGCGAACGGCATCATCGTGTCCAACCACGGCGGACGACAGATCGACAACGCCGTCGCCTCCCTCGACGCCCTGGGCCCCGTGGTCGACGCGGTGCGCCGGCACACGCGGGCGCCCGTCCTGTTCGACTCCGGCATCCGCACCGGCGCCGACGTCTTCACCGCCCTCGCCCTCGGGGCCGACGCCGTCCTCCTGGGACGCCCCTGGGTCTACGGCCTCGCCCTCGCCGGAGCCGACGGCGTCCGCGCCGTCACCGAGCACATCCTCGCCGAGCTCGACATCACCATGGCGCTCGCGGGCGTCTCGACGCCGGGGCAGATCGGACGGCAGAACCTGGCGCTCTGACCTAGCCCTCAGACCCAGCCCTCCGGCAGAAGGGTCGGTATGCGATCGTGACCGCGCCGGGCACCCGCCGTTCACCAGTTCCCGGCAGACTGCGGCCATGACCGACGCCGCACCCCGACCCGACGTGCCCGTAGGCTCGGCGCCGCCGACCATGGGCCTGGAGCTGCAGGAAGGCGTGCGGATCCCGCGCCGCCAGGTCGTCTCCTGGGCGCTGTGGGACTGGGGGACCCAGCCGTTCAACACTGTGATCCTCACGTTCGTGTTCACCGCGCTGTATCTGACCACGGAGTCGTTCCTGGACCCGGCCGTCGCGGCGCTCGCCCCGGACGACCCCGCCCGGGTGCGCGGGATCGCCGAGCTGACCAGCGGCCTGGGGCTGTGGAACACGATCGCCGGACTTGCCATCCTCCTGCTCGCACCAGTGCTGGGCCAGCGCGCCGACGCCACCGGCCGCCGCAAGGCCTGGCTGGGCGGAGCCACCGGCGGCATGGTGCTGTGCATGCTCGCGCTGTGGTTCGTCGAGGAGGACCCTGCCTACTTCGTGTTCGGCGCGATCATGATCGCCCTGGGCAGCCTGCTCAGCGAGATCGCCGGCGTCAACTACAACGCCATCATGGTCTCGGTCGCCACGCCGAAGACCGTCGGCAAGGTGTCCGGGCTCGGCTGGGGCCTGGGCTACGTCGGCGGCATCCTGATGCTGGTCCTCGTCGTGATCGCCAACGGCGCCCACTGGTGGGGCATGCCCACCGAGAACGGCCTCGGCTACCGCGTGATCGCGGTGGCCTGCGCGGTCTGGGCCTTGGCCTTCGTGTGGCCGATCTTCGCCTTCGTGCCCGAGCTGCCGCCCACCAAGGGCCGGCCCGTCGTCGGGTTCTTCGCCAGCTACGTGGTGCTGTTCCGCGACATCCTGGGCCTGTGGCACACCTCCCGCCGCACGTTCTGGTTCCTGCTGGCCAGCGCCGTGTTCCGGGACGGGCTGGCCGGCGTCTTCGCCTACGGCGCGATCATCGGCAAGGCGAGCTTCGGGTTCACCACCGACCAGGTGATCGCCTTCGGCATCGCTGCCAATCTCGTGGCCGGCATCAGCACGGTCCTCATGGGCCGCGCCGACGACCGGTTCGGTCCCCGCTCCGTCATCCTCAGCACGCTCAGCGTGATCGTCGTCGCCGGGCTCGGCGTCGTGTTCCTGCGCGACCTCGGGCCGATCGTGTACTGGGTGGGCGGGCTCGTCCTGTCCGCCTGTGTCGGCCCGGCGCAGGCCGCGTCCCGCTCCTACCTCGCCCGCGTGACGCCGGCGGGCAAGGAGTCGGAGATCTTCGGGCTCTATGCGACCACCGGGCGTGCGACCTCCTGGATGTCGCACGGCGTGTGGACGGTCGTTGTCGCCGCTACGGGCGCGACCATCTGGGGCACCCTCGGGATCGTCGCCGTGGTCCTCTTCGGCCTCGTCCTGATGTGGTTCGTGCGGGAGGCACCGCTCGCCGACGCGTGATGGCGGTCAGCGGGCCGTCCGCCGCCGTGCGCCCCGCAGCCACTCGTGGAGCCGGACCAGGTCGGCCAGCGGGCCCAGGTGCCGCAGCTTCTCCGGGTTGATCACGCCCCGGATCGCCCTCAGCTGTCCGCCGGACACCTCGAACGACCACGTGCCGATCAGGCCGCCGCCGACGGCGTCGTCCGCCACGATCAGCAGGCCAGGCCCGCCGCCCACGAGGGCGCGCTCGAAGTGGATCGGCGCGCCGCGCCGCATGAAGCCGGCCAGCGCCCGCGCGACCGCCACCTGGCCGGCGACCGGCCGGACTATCGACATGCCCGGCGGGACGTTGCCGCCGCTGTCGCCCGTGAGCACGACGTCCTGGGCGAGCAGCTCCAGGAACGCGTCTACCTCGCCCTCCTCGCACGCCGCGAGGAACCGGGTCACGAGCTGCTCGGCCCGCGCGCGGTCGTCCCGTACTCGGGCCTCCCGCACCCGGTCGTCGCGCGCCGTGCTGTGGGGTGCCTTGTTGTCCTGTGCCTTGTTGTCCCCGCCCGACGTCGCCCGGTGGCCGACGTCGCCGCGCTGCCGCGCGATCCGCCGCCGGGCACGCGATGCGAGCTGCCGCGCTGCCACCTCGCTCGTGCCGATGATGTCGGCCGCGTCGCTGTGCGGATACCCCAGCACGTCGTGCAGCAGGAACGCCGCGCGCTCGGTCGGCGTCAGGGTCTCCAGCAGCACGAGGAACGCCGTCGAGAGATCGTCGGCCAGCTCGGCGTGCGCCGCGGCGTCGGGCGGCGCGGCCGCCATCGCGACCGGGAGGTTCGCCTGTGCGGGACCGACCAGGGGCTCGGGCAGCCATTCGCCCACGTAGGACTCACGCCGCACCCGGGCCGACCGCAGGACGTCGATGGCGATCCGCGTCGTCACCGTCGTGACGAACGCGTCGGGGTTGCGCACGCCGTCCGCCTGGGAGAGCCGGGTCAGCGCCTCCTGCACGACGTCCTCCGCCTCGGCAACGCTGCCGAGCATCCGGTAGGCGACCGAGAAGGCGAGAGGACGCAGACGGTCCAGGGCCGTGCCGTCGAGGCGAGCGCCGTCGTGGTGAGCAGAGGGGGCGTCGGGACCTGTCATGAGGACATGCTCTCGCGTCATACCCCGTAGACGAGATGCGGCTGCGAAACGTGACAGTCCTCGCCCGATCCGCCGTCCGACCAGCCCTGTACCGCACCTCACCGGGTCCGTACCCTGCAGCGGTGAGAACAACCGCGCTCCTGCTGCGCTTCCTCCTCGAGCTCGCCCTGATCGCGTCCGCCGCCTACCTGGGCTGGACACTGGCCGACGGCGGCTGGCGACTCCCGCTCGCCGTCCTCGCCCCGGCCGTCGTCATCGCGCTCTGGGGGACGTTCCTCTCGCCCAAGGCCCGGGTCACCGTTCCCGGGTGGGCACGGGTGACGCTCGAGGCGCTGCTCTTCGGCGGCACCGGATACCTGATCTGGCAGACCGGAGCGCCGACGACGGGGGCGGCGCTCGCGGCGCTGTGGGTGCTCGACCGGGTGGTGCTCGCCCTGACCGAGGGAGCGCCCAGTGCGCTGGAGGCGAACGGGCGCGGGATCGCCTGAGAGCGGGGTCCTGGTCGCGGCGGGCCTCGTCAGCGTGAGCGCATGGCGTCGATCTCGTCGCGGCGGAACAGGATGATGCGGTCCAGGACGTCGTCGGGCAGCGGATGCTCCGGCGTGAACCGGACCGTGCCTTTCGACGTCGAGAAGCCGGCGAGGTCCGGGGCGAGCGCCTCGATCGCGGGCGGGCTGAACGGGTACAGCCCGATGTGCTGCGCCGTCGCCCGCGCCGAGACGAGCGGGCTGCCGCGGTAGCGCAGGGCGGCCATGCCGTAGCTCACGCCTTCCTCGGCGTCGGGGACCAGCTGGATCGCCCGGGCCCGCACGTGTTCGACGGCGTCCCGCGCCGCGCCGTCGAGGCTCGCGATGTATTCGGTGAACTCGTCCATGGGCACAGCCTCGCGAGAACGGGCGCGGCGCGCGAGGGGTGCGCGAACGAACGGACCCGCTGCCACATCGGGGCCGTCAAGCGCCGCGGACCTGTCCGGAAGCTGGTGTCGGAGGCCGCCACCTGACCTGTGCGTGCGCTCACGGCACCGGCAGCAGCGCCTCCGCCCGTGTCCGCCCGGCCAGAGCGACGGCTCCTGCCGCCAGCAGCCCAGTGAGCCCGAGCACGACGGCGTACGCGGGCAGCCCCGCGACGTCGTACAGCGCCCACAGGAGCGCTCCCGTCGCCGACGACGCGATGGCCGCCGCCACGGCGTCGGCCACCTGCAGCGCCGACGACGCCGAACCCTGTTCGTGCGGCGCAGCGAGCTCGAGCGTCAGCACCGACAGCGTCGGGTAGACCAGACCCATCCCGCTCCCGGACAGCACCCAGAACGCCATCCCGAACCCGGCCGGCACGTCCGGGAGCACGAGGATCGCCGTACCGACCATCCCGAGGGCCAGCAGTCCGCCGCCGAGCCGCACGTAGCCGGCGTGGCTCAGGTGCAGCAGGTCGCGCCCGCGCACCCACGACGCGCCGGACCAGCCGAGCGCCCCCACCGTCAGGATCAGCCCGGCGCCACCGGGGCTCAGGTGCCGCTCGTGCACCAGGAGCAGCGGCAGCAGCACCTCGGCACCCGTGAACGCCCCCGACACCAGCGCCCGCACCGACACGACAGCCGGCAGCCCGCGCCCGGCCCGCAGCACGCCGAAGGCGAGGCGCAGCGCGTGCCGCACGGGCCGCTCCGGCTGCCCGACGGCGGTGGCACCCCCCGCGGCCGCGCCGTCCGCAACCGTGCCGGCCGCGACCGCGCCGCCCTGGGCCGCCGTCAGGCCCGGCCGCATCAGGATCGCCGCCGGGACGGTGAGGACCGCCGCGCCGAGGAGCACCCAGCGCCAGCCCACGTGGTCCACGACGAGCCCGGCCAGCCCCGGCCCGACGATGGCGGGCACCACCCACGCGGCGGCGAACGCCGAGAACACAGCCGGGTGCCGCTGGGCGGGGAACACGCGGGCCACCAGGACGTACAGCGCGACGCCGAAGAGGCCGTTGCCGACGCCCTGCACCGCGCGTCCGGCGATGAGGGCGCCCATGCCGGTCGCCGTCCCCGCGACGACGAGCCCGGCCACGAAGAGCGCCACGCCGGTCCACATCGCCGGCGTCGGGCCGCTGCGGTCGCACCAGCGGCCGGCCACCAGCATGCCGACGACGCTGGTCGCGAACGCCACCGCGAACGCGAACGTGTAGTACCGCAGCCCGTCGAGGTCGACGGCGACCGTCGGCATCGCCGTCGACACGGCGAGGGCTTCGAACGCGCCGAGCGAGCAGAGCGCGACCATGCCGGCGAGGACGAGGCGCTGCGCGCCACGCCCGAGCGCTCCCGGAGTCGCCGGCCCAGGGGATGGTGTGGGGGACGGCGCGGAGGAAGGCGCGGGAGAAGACAGGGGAGACGTCACGGAAGATGGTAGGGCGGGCGACCCTGTAGGCGACCCTGCAGGCGACCCTGCAGGCGACCCGGCGGACGACGAAGACGACTCGGCGGACGGAAGCGTGGCGGTCACACCAGCACCACCTTGCCGGTGGTGCGGCGCTCCTCGAGCTCGCGGTGGGCCCGGGCGGCCTCGGCGAACGGGACGCGGTGCGTCGCGACCCGCCACCGGCCGGAGGCGGCGTGGGCCAGGGCGCGCTCCTGGTAAGGCCGCTGGTCGCCCATCGGGGGAGCGTCCGGTCCGACGGCGTAGCGCACCTCGACCGGCGACTCGATCTGCTCCGCGCCCGCCCACGAGGTGTACCGGTTCGGGGCACCGGACGCCCAGCCGTACGCGACGAGCCGCCCGCCCGCGCCCGGCGCGCCATCTCGCAGCAAGCCGGTCGCGGCCGTGCCGAGGTCGCCGCCCACGCCGTCGAACACGAGGGTCGCGGGCGAGGGCCCGAGGGCCGCGCGCGCCGCATCCGTCCAGCCGGGTGCGGAGTAGTCGACGAGCGCGAGCCGGCCGGCGCCGGGCACCTCGCCGGGCACCTCGCCGGACTGCGCGCCGGCCGTGCCGGACACCAGGTCCTGGAGCACCTTCAGCTTCGCGTCGCCGCCTGCCAGAGCGACGACGCGCGCACCGGCGTGCAGCGCCTCTTGCACAAAAAGTGTGCCAAGCCCGCCTGTCGCACCCGTCACGACCACGACGTCGGCCGCGGTCATGGCCGCGATGTCGAGGGTGTAGACGGCCATGCGGCCCGTGCCGATCATGGCTATCCCGTCGGCCGGGTCGAGGGGAGCGCCGTCGGGGCCGTCGGGGAGCGCGTGCAGCTTGTCGGCGCCGACGACGACGCGCCGGGCGTACCCGCCGCCGTCGGGCACCGCGCCGAGGTGTGCGGCCACCGGCCGCCCGATCCAGGAGACGTCGACCCCGGGTCCGACGGCGGACACCGTGCCGCCGATCTCGCGGCCGGGGACCGTCGGGAGGGTCGGCAAGGGGAGCGGCGGGCCGGCCTCGCCACGGCGGAGGCTGGTGTCGAGGAGGTGCACGCCGTGCGCTACGGCGTCGACGAGCACCTCGCCCGGACCGGGGACGGGGTCCGGAATCTGCTCGAGGATGAGGACCTCGGGCGGCCCGAAGGTGTGGTGTCTGATGGCGTCCATGCCGTCATCCTCTAACCTGAACCAAAGTTGAGGTCAACTGACCCGCGTCGGCCGCTTTCCCGGTGTCGGCCGACCCGATCCAGCGACAGCCGTAGGAGGCCGCTTCATGGACGCACCCAACCCGTCAGTCCCCTGGGACCGCGACGAGCTCACGGTCGGTGACCTGGCCGCCCGCAGCGGCGTGACGGTGTCCGCGCTGCACTTCTACGAGCGCAAGGGGCTGATCGCGAGCCGGCGGACGTCGGGCAACCAGCGGCGCTACCGGCGCGAGACGCTGCGCCGGGTCGCGTTCATCCGGGTGTCGCAGCGCGTCGGGATCCCGCTCGCCGACGTCGGCGCGGCGCTCGACACCCTGCCCGGCGACCGCACGCCCACCGCCAAGGACTGGCGCCGCATCTCGCGGGCGTGGCACGAGGACCTCGACGCGCGGATCGAGCAGCTCTCCCGGCTGCGCGACCACCTCACCGACTGCATCGGGTGCGGCTGCCTCTCGCTGCGCCGCTGCGCGCTGACCAACCCGCACGACGAGCTCGCCGAGGCCGGCCCCGGCCCGCGGACGCTCCTGGTGGAGGGGCTGGAGCAGCATGACGAGCCGTGAGCAGGACGGCGTGTGAGCGGACCGGGTGGGGCAGGACGGGGTGAGCGCAGGCGCGTGACAGCGGCGGGGCGCGTCGCCCGTTAGGCTCGCGGACATGGCTTCCGCACTGCCCCGCGTCCTCGTGCTCAACGGTCCGAACCTCGGTCGGCTCGGCGTCCGCGAGCCCGAGATCTACGGGCACGCCTCGATGGCAGACCTCGAGATTGCCGCCGCGAAGTGGGGCGAGGAGCTCGGGCTGGAGGTCGAGGTGCGGCAGACCGACGGGGAGTCGGAGCTCGTCGGCTGGCTCCACGAGGCGGTCGACGCCGGCGCGCACGTCGTGCTCAACCCCGCGGCGTTCACGCACTACTCGTACGCCCTGCGTGACGCCGCCGCCCAGGTCACCACGGCGGACCTGCTCCTGGTCGAGGTGCACCTCTCCAACCCCGCGACGCGCGAGTCGTTCCGGCACTACTCGGTGGTGGCCGGCATCGCGACGGGCACGGTCGCGGGATTCGGGTTCGACTCCTACCGGCTGGCGCTGTCGGCGATCGCCGGGAAGCTGGGGGCGCAGTAGCCCAGCCGGACGGCGCCCCTGCGAACTGTTGCGTATCGGCGACGGTACAGGTCAGCGGCCGGCGAGAGATGGCCAGGGGGCAATTCAAGCCAACAGACTTGAGAACAACAAATCAAGGGTGCTGTCTTGATATTCACCGGTCGCGTGCCTACGATTGACCGGTGATTGTCCTGACGGTCGACCAGCGCGGCTCGACGCATGCGGAGGACCGTGTCCCCGCGGTGCTCGAGCACCTGGCGGAGTGGGTCCGCGGCCGGGACGGGATGGTCGTGTCGTTCGCCCGGACCGTCGGCGACGAGGTCCAGGGCGTCCTCGCCGCTTCGGATGCCGGGGCGCAGCTCGCCGTGGATCTCACGCTCGCCCTCCTGCGAGACCAGGGGTGGAGCGTCGGCATCGGGGTCGGCCCCGTGGAGCTGCCGCTGCCCGAGGTGTCACGCGAGGGGCGGGGTCCAGCGTTCTACCGCGCCCGCGATGCGGTGGAGCGCGCCAAGAGGCGGGCCCGGGGCACGTCGGTCGCTGTCGAAGGGCCGGAGGGTCCAGTTGGCGCGAACCGGGCAAACGAGATTGAATCGCTCCTGCGACTTCTCGGGGCAGTTCGCGCACGTCGGACCCCCCAGGGCTGGGAAGTCGTCGACAGGCTCGCCGAGCTGGCCGACAAGCCCGGCAGGCAGAAGATTGCCGCGCAGTCGCTCAAGGTCAGCGAGCAGGCAGTGAGCCAGCGGGTCCGTGCGGCCCTGTGGCAGGAGGAAGAGGGCGTGCGTCCCGTCGTGGTCCGGCTGCTCGCCGAGCTCAGCGGCTGGATGGGCGGGGAACGAGACGACGCAAGCGACGAGCTGAGGGGAAACGCCACGCCGTGACCTGGGAGATGCTGGAGAACATCGACGGGTGGAGCTGGGTCGCGGCGGTAGCGATCTGGCTGATCACCCTGCTGCTGAGCGTCGTCGTGGGCTCGTGGGTGGTGCCATGGGTGCTCCGGCAGGCAAGCGGGGGAGACCTGCCCTGGGCGCGCTACCAGCCGCCGATCCTCCCGCAGTCGCTGGAGCCGGGCGGCGACGGTGCCGAGGCGCCCGGGCCGGGCGAGGCGGGAGGCAGCGAGCCGCCGTCGGGCACCATGAACCCCGAGGCCATGGAGATCCTGCGCGGCGGCGCGTGGCTCGGGGTGCTCGAGCGCCTGGCGATCACGGGCTCCCTGCTCGCCGGCTACCCGTACGGGATAGCGGTGGTGGTGGCGATCAAGGGCCTGGGCCGATACGCGGAGCTGCGTGATCAGCCGATCGCGTCGGAGCGGTTCGTCGTGGGTACGCTCGCCTCGCTCATCTGGTCGGTCGCGGTGGGACTCTTCGGGCTCATCGCGATCAACGCGCTGGTGGGCTGAGCCGTCCGTTACAGCGTGTCTGTGAACTGTGGGTGTTCACGGACACCGCCCTTCTCGGGCGTCCTCCGATTCAGGCCGCGCGTTCGGTCTGAGCTGGGGTTCCTGCGTCGTCCGGGCTGGTTCCACCCACACGAATGTGTGGGCCAGTGCCGTCCCGTCGGCAGGCATTGATCACGGGGCCGGCTGCTTGACGGTCCCCGACCCGGGCTTCACCACTCCCCACACCGTCTGTGACGGCACGGGCGTGGTCCTCGGCCCAGGCGGCGAGGTTAGCGGCGGCATTCAGATCCCGGTCCAGGACCAGCCCACAGTGACCGCACGTGTAGGTGCGGTCCTTGAGTGTCAGGTCCTTGCGCAGGGTGCCGCAGGACGAGCAGGTCTTGGACGACGGAAACCACCGATCCGCTACTACGACCTGCCCGTTACGCCAGTGTTGTTTGTAGGTGATCTGGCGGGCCAGCTCACCCCACGCCGCATCACCAACAGCACGCGCCAGGCGCCGGTTGGACATGATGCCGGTGATGTTCAGGTCCTCCAGCACCAACCGGTCGTGTGTCTTGACCAGCTGATTGGAGACCTGGTGCAGGAAGTGCTGCCGGGTGTCCCGCACCCGGACGTGATGCTTTGCCAGACGCGCGGCGGCCTTGCGGCGGTTCGTGGACCCGCGCTTCTTCCGCGACACGGCGCGGGCCAGACGCCGCTGCTGACGCAGTCGGGTGGTCAGGATCTTGGGCGCCTGGACGCGCAGGGTTTCGGTCCCGTCCCGGGTTCCGGCGACGACCAGGTCGCGCAGCCCGCGGTCGACGCCCACCGACCCGGTCGCGTCGGCGTCCGGGTCCCGAGCAGGGTGCTGGACAGCGGGGTGCGGGTCGGCGGCCTCGACTGTGACCGAGATCCACCATCGACGGGCGCCGCGGGTGACGGTGGCCTGCAGGATCCGGGCTCGCCCCGTGCTGATCATCCGGCGCAGGCGGCGAGTGTCCTCTCGGACCTGGATGCTGCCAATCCTGGGCAGGGTCATCGACCGCGGACGGCCCCCGGTCCCGACCCGGATTGAGGCGTGTCCGCCGGTGGTCTTGTTGCGCATCCGGAACGACCCGCCCGCGTGGTTCTTCTTCTTGAAGCGGGGGTGCCTGATCACGCGGCCCTTGCGCTTCCCGGCCCTGGAGTCGGTCCATGCGGCCAGGCCCCGGCTGAGGTCGACGGCTGCTTCCTCGGACACCTGTGCGGACACCTCGCCCCGCCACGCCAGCCCGGTCACTTCGACCTCGGCGACACCCTCACCCGTGACCAAGAACTGCCTTCCCGCGGCCTCCGACACCTTCCACCGATTGAACGTGTTGATCAAGCTGAACCGCGACCACGGCACCGCGTCGCGGGCCTGGTCCACGGCGTCGGCGTCAGCACCGCGATCAATGAGGGTGCGGTGGCGTTCGCGGGCGTCCACGTGTAGCCGCAGGCACTGGTTGTACGCGAACCGTGCCGCACCCGCATGGCGGGCGAGCGCCACCGTCTGCTCGACCGTGGGGTCGAGGCAGAACCGGAAGGTGGTGTGCCGAGCCATGCCCCGAACGCTAGACCGAGACACTGACGACCCGAACCAGGACACAATCCAAGTTCACACCTTGTTAGACTTGGCCGCTGCTGCTAGACCCCCCGCTTGATCACCCCAGCCGCCGGCCCCTTGTCGGCGTGCCCTGGGTACACCTTCACCGACACAGGAAGACGAACGTGGCTACCTCCAACGACATCAAGAACGGCACCGTGCTCCGGATCGACGGCAACCTCTGGTCGGTCATCGAGTTCCAGCATGTCAAGCCGGGCAAGGGTGGAGCGTTCGTCCGCACGAAGATGAAGAACGTGCTGTCCGGCAAGGTCGTCGACAAGACGTTCAACGCCGGGATCAAGGTCGAGACGGCCAACGTCGACCGCCGCGACTTCCAGTACCTGTACATGGACGGCGAGGACTTCGTCTTCATGGACAACGACACGTACGACCAGGTGAACGTGCCGGCCGCGACCGTCGGCGACGCGAAGGACTACATGCTCGAGGGCATGAGCGTCATGCTCGCCTCGAACGACGGCACGCCGCTGTACATCGAGCTCCCGACGTCCGTCGTCCTGGAGATCACCTACACCGAGCCGGGCCTGCAGGGCGACCGCTCCACGGGCGGAACCAAGCCGGCGACGCTCGAGACGGGCGCCGAGATCCAGGTCCCGCTGTTCCTCGAGCAGGGTGTCAAGGTCAAGGTCGACACGCGCACGGGTGACTACCTCGGCCGCGTCACGGACTGACACGCAGCAGCTTTCCCGCAGGTTTCGTAGCAGAGTTTGATCAGCAAGCTCGAGTAGCAGAGAGAGACCATGGGCGCACGCACCAAGGCGCGCAAGCGCGCCGCCGACATCCTCTTCGAGGCGGAGCAGCGGGGCATCGACCCGCTGAAGCTCCTCGCCGACCGCGTGGCCGTACCCCACACCGAGGCGGCAGTGCCGCAGTACACGGTCGAGATCGTGGAGGGCGTGGTCGCTCACCGCGACCGCATCGACGAGGTGCTGGAGACCTACTCGCAGGGCTGGACCCTGCAGCGGATGCCTGCCGTCGACCGCGCACTGCTGCGGATCGGCTCGTGGGAGGTCCTCTTCAACGACGAGGTGCCCGACGCCGTCGCGGTCGACGAGGCGGTCGACCTCGCGGGCGACCTGTCCACCGACGACTCGCCGGCCTTCGTGAACGGCCTGCTCGGCCGGGTCAAGGACCTGAAGCCGACTCTCCTCGCATGATGCCGGCATCACTGCCGGCGTAAGCCCGCAGCACGCGTGAGCACCGGTCCCGGCGCTGAACCGTTCGACGAGCGACGTCTGCTCGTCGCCCTGTTCGGCGCCGGGACCGCTGCGTTCGCGCAGCTCTACGCGCCGCAGGCCGTCCTGCCCGACGCCGCCCGCGACCTCGCGACGTCCGCCTCCGCGGCCGCGCTGCTCGTCTCCGCCGCCACCCTCGGCCTGGCGGTGGGCGTGCTGCCCTGGGCGTGGGTCGCCGACCGCGTCGGGCGGGTCCGGGCGATGACCGTGGCGATGCTCGGCGCGACGGCGGTCGGCCTCGCGATCCCGTTCGCGCCGTCGTTCGGCCTGATCGTCGCCGGGCGGGCCGTCGAGGGTCTGCTCGTCGCGGGCGTCCCCGCCGTCGCCATGGCTTACCTGACCGAGATGCTCACCGAGACGGGTGGAGCGTCGGTGGTGCCGCGCGCCGCCGGAACCTACGTGGCGGGGACGTCGATGGGCGGCCTCGTGGGGCGGCTGGTCTCGGGCGGTGTCGCCGAGCTCTTCGGCTGGCGCGCCGGGGTAGGCGCCGTCGCAGTGGCCTGCCTGGTCGCGGCGGGGGCGTTCGTCTGGCTGGCGCCCCGGGACCGCGTGGTGCGGGACGGCGGGCAGGGCGACGGGAAGCGCGACGGGCAGGGCGGCGGAGAAGACGGCGAGCTGAACGACAGGGCCTCGCGTCGCGATGCCGACGGCTCTCGGCGCCTCGGGCGGCTCCGCGCCCTGCTCAGCCCACGCCTGCTCGTGCTCGACGCCCAGGGCCTGCTGCTCATGGGCGGCTTCGTCGCCGTGTACAACTTCCTGGGCTTCCGCCTGGCCGACGAGCCGTTCGGCCTGTCGTCCGGCGTGGTCAGCCTCGTGTTCCTCGCTTACCTGGCGGGGACCTGGTCGTCGGCGCGGACGGGCCGCCTGGTGGTCCGGCACGGGCGGCGCCGGGTGCTGATCGCCTCGACCGGTGTGATGGCGGCCGGGGTGGCGGCCACGCTGTCCGGGTGGCTGCCGGTGGTGCTGGCGGGCCTGGTCGTCCTGACGGCGGGATTCTTCGGGGCGCACGCGGTGGCCAGCGGGTGGACGCCGGTCGCGGCGCCCCAGGCCCGGACCCAGGCCGCGGCGGTCTACAACCTGGCGTACTACGCGGGATCGAGCGTGTTCGGCTGGCTCGGCGGCATCGGGTTCGCGCTGGCCGGCTGGCCGGGGACCGTGGGGATGGTGCTGGCGCTCGTCGCCGTCGCCGCGGGATCGGCGGCGGCGGTGCTGCGGGACTGACGGCGTCGGCTCGGAAGAGCACTGCGGTCGCGTCCGCCACGGGTGGTCCGTGCAACACAGTCCTGTGCAACTCGAAGGTTGCACATCGGCCCGCGATGGGGCAGGGTGGATGTGCAACCGGTTGGTTGCGCTCCTGTCCACGAATGTCCACGAAGCCGTTGGAGGATCCCATGACCACCACACAGCCCCGCGCGACCATCGACCTCGAGGCGCGGTCCGTCACCCGCACGATCCGCGTCGCCGCCGGCCCGGACGCCGTCTGGCGCGCCATCTCCGAGCCCGAGCACGTCGCCGGCTGGTTCGGCGACGGGTGCGAGACCGACGACGGCGGGCCGCTCGCCGCCGGCACCCGCGGCCGGCTCCACTTCGACGGCTATGGCTGGTTCGCGTTCGAGGTCATGCGGGTGGACCCGGGCCGCCTGCTGGCCTACCGCTGGGGCCAGTCGCCGGACGAGCCCGAGCGCATGACCGAGGCGGAGTTCACCCTGCGGCGCGACGGCGACGGCACCTACCTCACCGTGCACGAGACCGGCTTCAGCGGCGCTACCGAGAACGACGTGCGCACGGCCCTGGACGGCAACCGCGAGGGCTGGGACAGCGAGCTGGACGAGCTCGTCGAGTACGTCGAGTCCCGGGCGTGGTGAAGGTGCCACTAGAAGTGACACAAGGTGTGACACAAGGTGTGCCACAGGAGGTGCCACAGGAGGTGTCACAGGCACGAGCGTCGGCCGCGGCATCCGCGCAGTCGCCCGTCGCCGCGTTCGTCGCCCTCGCCGACGAGACGCGCTGGGCCGTGCTCGAGGCCCTGGCGGACGACGACGCGGAACATGACGCGGCCGGCGCCGGAGGGCTCACGGCGTCGGCACTGGCGGGACGCCTGCCGGTCACGCGGCAGGCGATCGCCAAGCATCTCGCGGTCCTCGAAGGCGCCGGCCTGGTCGAGTCGCGGATGGTGGGCCGCGAGCGCCGGTATCGCGCCCTGGGTGCGGAGCTGACGGCGCTGGGCCGGCGGCTCGAGCGCATCGGGGACGCGTGGGAGGCGCGGCTGGGTCGGATCGCGACCATCGCGGAGGACCTGGAGCGCGGCTGACCTGTGCTCGTATCGAGGTCGGCAGTCCGCATCGAGATCGGTCCAGCGCTGGACCGATCTCGATGCCAGTTGCCGACCTCGCTGCCAACTGCCGACTTCGACGGCAGGACTCGGCCCCGACCGCGCGCACCACTCCATACCCAGGCGAGCACCCGGCAAGGGCAGGCGCCGGGCGTGCGCAGCGACGGGCCGCCCCGGTGTGAGCAACACCGCTCCGGCGGGCGTGGGCCTCGGCGTCCGGCACGGGTCCGGCGGGTTAGGGTGGTGGCTGTCAGACTCCCTTTAATCCCGTCCTGTGAGGCGGAGAAGGAGGTCGCCAGATGAATCCTGGCAGCCGCATGCCCGCATCCAGCACACCATCGAGCCCGCCGACGGCAGCACGGACGGTGCTCGGCGAGGCCGACATCGCTCGCGCGCTGACCCGCATCGCTCACGAGATCGTCGAGCGGAACAAGGGCGCCGCCGACCTGCTGCTCCTCGGCATCCCGACGCGCGGCGTCCAGCTCGCTCACCGGCTGGCCGAGCGCCTGGCGCAGATCGAGCCCTCCTTCAGCGGCGAGTACGGCACGCTCGACGTGACCATGTACCGCGACGACCTGCGCCGTCAGCCGACCCGCGCCGTCGGGCAGACGGTGCTGCCGGGCAGCCTGGATGGCACCATCGACGACAAGGTCGTCGTCCTGGTGGACGACGTCCTGTTCTCCGGCCGCACCATCCGCGCCGCGCTCGACGCCCTGAACGACCTGGGCCGTCCCCGCGTGGTGCAGCTCGCCGCCCTGGTGGACCGCGGGCACCGTGAGCTCCCGATCCGCGCGGACTACGTGGGCAAGAACCTGCCCACCTCCCGCAGCGAGCGCGTGCGGGTCCGCCTGTCCGACGTCGACGGCGGGGCCGACTCCGTGGTGATCAGCGGGGTCTCGACAGGCTCGACCAGCGAGGGCTCGACCGGCGAGGGCTCGAGCAATGAGGACGGGGGCGCGTCATGAAGCACCTGCTGACCACCCAGGGCCTGTCCAAGGACGACGCGATCCTGCTGCTGGACACCTCCGCGCAGATGGCGGCCACCCAGTCCCGCGAGAACAAGAAGCTGCCGACGCTGCGCGGGCGCACCGTCGTGAACCTGTTCTACGAGGACTCCACGCGCACCAGGATCTCGTTCGAGACGGCGGCCAAGCGCCTGTCGGCGGACGTCATCAACTTCTCGGCCAAGGGCTCCAGCGTGTCCAAGGGCGAGTCCCTGAAGGACACGGCCCTCACCCTGCACGCCATGGGCGCCGACGCCGTGGTTGTGCGGCACTCGGCGTCGGGCGCGGCGCACCAGCTCGCCCACGCGGGCTGGCTCGACGCCGGCGTGCTCAACGCGGGCGACGGCATGCACCAGCACCCGACGCAGGCGCTGCTGGACGCGTTCACGATCCGCCGGCACCTGGTGGGCAACGTTGGCGAGGACGGCCGGGGCATCGACACCTCGGCCGGTGCCGACCTGGCCGGCATACGCGTGGCGATCGTCGGGGACGTGCTGCACTCGCGCGTGGCTCGCTCCAACGTGTACCTGCTGCACACCCTGGGCGCCGAGGTGACGCTGGTCGCGCCGCCGACCCTGGTCCCGGTGGGCGTCGAGACGTGGCCGTGCCGCGTCTCCTACCACCTGGACGAGACGCTCGAGCAGTGGCAGCCGGACGCCGTCATGATGCTGCGGGTGCAGCGCGAGCGGATGTCGGGCGGCGCCGGCGGTGCGTTCTTCCCGAGCCCCATGGAGTACAGCCGGAAGTTCGGGTTCGACGCCCGCCGCCTCGCGGTGCTGCCGGACCACTCGATCGTGATGCATCCCGGGCCGATGAACCGCGGCCTGGAGATCTCGGCGGCCGCCGCCGACCATCCGCGGTCGGTGATCGTGGAGCAGGTGGCGAACGGCGTCGCCGTCCGGATGGCCGCCCTGTACCTGCTGCTGTCGGGCGATGACAGCGCGGGCAGCGACACGACCAGCACCGCGAAGACCAGCACTGACGAGAGGAACGCCCTGTGAGCACCCCTTCAACCACGGCCTACGTCCTGCGTGGGGTGCGTCCCTACGGCACGGACCCGGTCGACGTCGTGCTGGCGGACGGCGTGATCGCCGCGATCGGCGCCCCGGGCACCGTCGAGCTGGGGTCGGGCGAGGTGCCCGCCGACGCGGTCGAGATCCAGGCCGAGGGCAGCGACGGCGGCGAGGGAACGGGCCTGGTGCTCCTGCCCGGCCTGGTCGACCTGCACACCCACCTGCGCGAGCCTGGCCGGGAGGACGCCGAGACGGTGTTCTCCGGCACCCGGGCCGCCGCGGCCGGCGGGTTCACCGCGGTGCACGCCATGGCGAACACGACGCCGACGCAGGACACGGCGGGCGTCGTCGAGCAGGTGTACCGGCTGGGCCAGGAGGCCGGCTGGGTCGACGTCCACCCCGTCGGCGCGGTGACCGTGGGCCTGGGCGGCGAGAAGCTCGCCGAGCTGGGCGCCATGGCCGACTCCGCCGCCCGCGTCCGGATCTTCTCCGACGATGGCAAGTGCGTGCACGACCCGGTCCTGATGCGCCGCGCGCTGGAGTACGTCAAGGCGTTCGACGGCGTCGTGGCCCAGCACGCGCAGGAGCCCCGCCTGACCGAGGGCGCGCAGATGAACGAGGGCATCGTCTCCGCGCAGATCGGCCTGACGGGCTGGCCCGCTGTGGCCGAGGAGTCGATCATCGCCCGCGACGTGCTGCTGGCCGAGCACGTCGGCTCGCGCCTGCACGTGTGCCACCTGTCCACCGCGGGCTCGGTGGAGATCATCCGCTGGGCCAAGGGCCGTGGCATCAACGTCACCGCCGAGGTGACGCCGCACCACCTCGTCCTCACCGACGACCTCGCCCGCGACTACGACCCGGTGTTCAAGGTGAACCCGCCGCTGCGCACCGCGAAGGACGTCGAGGCGGTCCGCGAGGGCCTGGCCGACGGCACCATCGACATCGTCGCCACCGACCACGCGCCGCACCCGGTCGAGGACAAGGACTGCGAGTGGGCGTCGGCCGCGTTCGGCATGACCGGCCTGGAGACGGCGCTGTCCGTGGTCCAGCAGACCATGGTCGACACCGGCCGCATGACCTGGGCCGACGTCGCCCGCGTGCTCTCGGAGAACCCCGCCCGGATCGGCCGGATCGACAAGGATCACGGAGGGACCCAGGGCCGGCCGATCGCCGTCGGCGAGCCCGCCAACCTGACCCTGGTCGACCCGGCCGCCACCCGCGCCATCGACGGCCGCACGCAGGTCACGGCCAGCGACAACACGCCGTTCGCGGGCATGGAGCTGCCGGGCCGCGTGGTCGCGACGTTCCTGCGCGGCCGCGCGACGGTGCTCGACGGCGCGGTCGTCGACCGTCCCGCCGGTGCACCCGCCTTCGAAGGAGCCACCCGATGAAGATCCTCGCCATCGCCGTGCTGCTCGCCCTCGCGATCTTCCTGGTGCTGTACGTGACCCTCATCGGCCGACGTCGGCTCGCGCAGCGCACCACCACCCTCGTGCCGGTGCCGCCGCCCGTCCCGGGCGGTGGTGTGGGCCCGGTGCGGTTCGGCCCCCTGGAGGCTGTCTACGTCTCCACCACGCTGCACGGCGACTGGCTCGCCCGGGTGGGCGCGCACGGCCTGGGCGACCGGTCGAGCGCCCTCGTCTCGGTGCATGACGGCGGCCCCGGGTTCGACGGCCCCGGGTTCGACGGCGGAGTCCTGATCGAACGCGACGGCGCCCAGGACCTGTGGGTGCCCGTGAACGCGATCCGTAGCGCGGGCCTCGCCCCGGGCATGGCGGGCAAGTACGTCGGCGCCGACGGCCTGGTCGTCCTCACCTGGGCGGTCCCCGAGGCCGACGGCGTCGCGGCGGCCCTGGTCGACACCGGCCTGCGCACCCGGCGCGCCGAGGACCGCGGCGGCCTCGTGGACGCCGTCCGGCACCTGCTCGCGGCACAGCAGCCCCAGCAGGCACAAGAGCCCCAGCAGCCCCAGCAAGCTCAACACCCTCAGCAGTACCCGTACCAGCAGGAGGCCCGGTGACCACCCCGATGACACCCCCAGCGACGACCCCCGTGGCTACGACTGGCGCAGCCGCCTCGGCAGCACTCGTCCTCGAGGACGGCACGACCTACCGCGGCCGGGCGTACGGCGCCACCGGCACCACGTTCGGCGAGATCGTGTTCTCCACCGGCATGACCGGCTACCAGGAAACGCTGACGGACCCGTCCTACCACCGGCAGATCGTCGTCATGACGGCCCCGCACGTCGGCAACACGGGCGTGAACGACGAGGACCCCGAGTCCGGCCAGATCTGGGTCTCCGGCTACGTGGTCCGCGACCCCGCGCGGCGCGTGTCGAGCTGGCGCGCGCAGCGCTCCCTCGGCGACGAGCTCGCCGGGCAGGACGTCGTTGGCATCTCCGGCGTCGACACCCGCGCCCTGACCCGTCGCCTCCGCGAGGAGGGCGTGATGCGCGCCGGCATCTTCTCCGGCGAGGACCTCGTCCGGGGCGGCTACCCGCGCCCCGTCGAGGAGCTCGTGGCCGAGGTGCAGGCCTCCCCGCAGATGGCGGGCGCCGACCTGGCCCGCGAGGTCTCCACCACCGAGGCCTACACGGTCGAGCCGGCCACGGTGAACCCTGCCGAGTTCGAGGGCAGGACGCCGGTCGCCACGGTCGTCGCCGTCGACCTCGGCATCAAGACCATGACGCCGGTGCGCCTGGCGGAGCGCGGTGTGCGCGTCGTCGTCGTGCCGCAGGCCTCCACCATCGCCGACGTCGAGGCCGCCCTGCCGAGCGACGGCACGCCCGTCGGCGTGTTCTTCTCCAACGGCCCCGGCGACCCGGGCGCCGCCGGCCACGAGGTCGAGCTGCTGCGCGCGGTCCTGGACCGGGGGATCCCGTTCTTCGGCATCTGCTTCGGCAACCAGCTCCTGGGCCGGGCCCTCGGGTACGGCACCTACAAGCTCGGCTACGGGCACCGCGGCATCAACCAGCCGGTGCTCGACCGCACCACCGCGAAGGTCGAGGTCACCGCGCACAACCACGGCTTCGCCGTCGATGCGCCCCTGGACGAGGAAGGCTCCCTCGCCCCGCACGACGGCGGCCGGTACGGCCGCGTCGTCGTCTCCCACGTCGGGCTGAACGACCAGGTGGTCGAGGGCCTGACCTGCCTCGACCTGCCCGCCTTCTCCGTGCAGTACCACCCGGAGGCGGCGGCCGGCCCGCACGACGCCGCCTACCTGTTCGACCGGTTCGTCGGCCTCATGACGAACCCCGCGGCGTGGCCGCCTGCCATCAAGTCCCAGATCAACACCGAGGAGAACCACTGATGCCTCGCCGTACCGACATCTCCTCGGTCCTGGTCATCGGGTCCGGCCCGATCGTCATCGGCCAGGCCTGCGAGTTCGACTACTCCGGCACCCAGGCCTGCCGGGTCCTGAAGGAGGAGGGCCTGCGCGTCATCCTGGTGAACTCGAACCCGGCCACGATCATGACCGACCCCGAGTTCGCGGACGCCACCTACGTGGAGCCCATCACCACCGAGGTCCTCACCACGATCATCGCCAAGGAGCGCCCCGACGCCCTGCTGCCCACCCTGGGCGGCCAGACGGCGCTGAACGCCGCCATCGCGCTCGACGAGGCCGGGGTGCTCGAGAAGTACGGCGTCGAGCTGATCGGCGCCAACATCCCCGCCATCCAGAAGGGCGAGGACCGCCAGCAGTTCAAGGACGTCGTCGAGAAGTGCGGCGGCGAGTCCGCGCGCTCCGAGATCGTGCACTCGATCGACGAGGCCCTCAAGGCGGCCGAGATCCTCGGCTACCCGATGGTCGTGCGCCCGTCCTTCACCATGGGCGGCCTCGGCTCCGGCCTGGCCTACGACGAGGCGGACCTGCACCGCATCGTCGGGCAGGGCCTGCACTACTCGCCCACCACGGAGGTGCTCCTGGAGGAGTCCATCCTGGGGTGGAAGGAGTACGAGCTGGAGCTCATGCGCGACCGCAACGACAACGTCGTGGTCGTCTGCTCCATCGAGAACGTCGACCCCGTGGGCGTGCACACCGGCGACTCCGTGACCGTCGCGCCGGCGCTGACGCTCACCGACCGCGAGTACCAGAAGCTGCGCGACATCGGCGTCGCCGTGATCCGCGAGGTCGGCGTCGACACCGGCGGCTGCAACATCCAGTTCGCCATCGACCCCGACAACGGGCGCATCATCGTCATCGAGATGAACCCCCGCGTGTCCCGCTCCTCCGCGCTGGCCTCCAAGGCGACCGGCTTCCCGATCGCGAAGATCGCCGCCAAGCTCGCCGTCGGCTACACGCTCGACGAGATCCCGAACGACATCACCAAGGTCACCCCCGCCAGCTTCGAGCCCACGCTCGACTACGTGGTCGTCAAGGTCCCGCGGTTCGCGTTCGAGAAGTTCCCCGCCGCCGACGACACGCTGACCACCACCATGAAGTCCGTCGGCGAGGCCATGGCGCTCGGCCGCAACTTCACCGAGGCCCTCGGCAAGGCCCTGCGGTCCATCGACAAGGGCGGCGTGCAGTTCCACTGGGACGGCGACGCCCCGTCCGGCGCCGCGCTCGCCACTCTGCTCACGGAGATCGAGCGGCCCACCGAGGGCCGCATGGTCGCCGTCCAGCAGGCGCTGCGGGCGGTCGCCACCGGTGGGACCACGCTCGAGCAGGTCTTCGAGGCCACCAAGATCGACCCCTGGTTCCTCGACCAGATCCAGCTCGTCAACGAGGTAGCGGCCGACGTCGCGGCGTCACCCACCGTCACCGAGGACATCCTGCGGCACGCCAAGCGGCACGGCCTGTCCGACGCCCAGATCGCGCGCCTGCGCGGCATGGGCCCCTCCGGCGAGGTCACCGTCCGCGAGATCCGGTACGCCCTCGGCGTCCGCCCGGTCTACAAGACCGTCGACACCTGCGCCGCCGAGTTCGCGGCCAAGACCCCCTACCACTACTCCAGCTACGACTCCGAGACCGAGGTCGCGCCCCGCGAGCGCGAGGCCGTGATCATCCTCGGCTCCGGCCCCAACCGCATCGGCCAGGGCATCGAGTTCGACTACTCCTGCGTGCACGCGACGCTGGCCCTGAAGGACAAGTACGAGACCGTCATGGTCAACTGCAACCCGGAGACGGTCTCGACGGACTACGACACGTCCGACCGCCTGTACTTCGAGCCGCTGACCTTCGAGGACGTCCTGGAGGTCTACCAGGCCGAGCTCGCCGCCGGTCCGGTCAAGGGCATCATCGTGCAGCTCGGCGGGCAGACGCCGCTGAGCCTCGCGCGGCGCCTCGCGGAGGCCGGCCTGCCGATCCTCGGCACCAGCCCCGAGGCCATCGACGCCGCGGAGGACCGCGGCATCTTCGGCCAGGTCCTGCTGGACGCCGGCCTGCCGGCCCCGGCCTTCGGCACGGCCCGCTCGCTGGCCCAGGCGCGCGAGGTCGCGGACGGCATCGGCTACCCCGTGCTGGTGCGCCCCTCCTATGTGCTGGGCGGCCGCGGCATGGAGATCGTCTACAGCGAGGAGCAGCTCACCGGGTACGTCGAGCGCGCCCTGGAGGCCGCGGCGGCGACGCATGCCGACTCCGGCGCGCACGGCACCCTGGCCGCCCCGCTGCTCATCGACCGGTTCCTCGACGACGCGATGGAGATCGACGTCGACGCCCTGTTCGACGGCGAGGAGATGTTCCTCGGCGGCGTCATGGAGCACATCGAGGAGGCCGGCATCCACTCGGGCGACTCGGCGTGCGTGCTGCCCCCGGTGTCGCTGAGCGAGACCGAGATCGCGCGCATCCGCCGCTCCACCGAGGCCATCGCGCGAGGGGTCGGGGTGCGGGGCCTGCTCAACGTGCAGTACGCGCTCGTGAGCGACGTCCTGTACGTCCTGGAGGCCAACCCCCGCGCGTCGCGTACCGTGCCGTTCGTCTCCAAGGCGACGGGGACGCCGCTCGCCAAGGCCGCGGCCCGCGTCATGGTGGGTGAGTCCATCGCGGACCTGCGTGCCGAGGGCCTGCTCCCCGAGCACGACGGCGCTACGCTCGACCTGGGCGCGCCACTGGCGGTCAAGGAGGCGGTGCTGCCGTTCAAGCGGTTCCGCACCCGCGAGGGCCTGGTCGTCGACTCGGTGCTGGGGCCGGAGATGCGCTCCACCGGCGAGGTCATGGGCTTCGACAAGGACTTCCCGCACGCGTTCGCCAAGTCGCAGGCCGCGGCGTTCGGCGGGCTGCCGACGTCGGGCACCGTGTTCGTGTCGGTGGCCGACAGCGACAAGCGGCACGTCGTCTTCCCGGTCAAGCGCCTGGTGGAGCTGGGCTTCAAGGTCCTGGCGACGGAGGGCACGGCCACGGTGCTGCGCCGCAACGGCATCGAGGCCACGGTGGTGCGCAAGCACACCGAGGGTCGCGGGCCGGACGGCGAGCTCACGGTGGTGGGGCTGATCACCGAGGGGCTGATCGACCTGGTGGTGAACTCGCCGTCTGGCCAGGGCGCCCGCGCCGACGGCTACGAGATCCGGGCGGCCACGACGGCGGCCGACAAGCCGATCGCGACCACGGTGGACCAGCTCGCGGCGGCGGTGCAGGGCATCGAGGCGGTGCTGGCCGGCCCGTTCGAGGTCGCGAGCCTGCAGGAGCACACGGCGGCGACGGCGGCCCGGCTGGCTGCGGCGAAGCTGGTGGGCGCGTGAGCGGCACCCAGCCCTCGTTGGTCGAGCCCGTCGAGACCCTGCCGTTCGGCGCCCGGCTGGCCGCCGCGATGGACGAGCACGGTCCGCTGTGCGTGGGCATCGACCCGCACGCGTCGCTCCTGCAGGCCTGGGGCCTGCGGGACGACGTCGACGGGCTGCGCGAGTTCTCCCTGCGGGTGGTGGACGCGCTCGGCGGCAAGGTCGCGGCGTTCAAGCCGCAGGCCGCGTTCTTCGAGCGGCACGGCTCGCGCGGCGTCGCGGTGCTGGAGGAGGTGATCGCGGCGGCGCGGGCGACCGGCGCGGGCGGCCCAGGTTCCGGCGGCCCAGGTTCCGGCGGTACGGCCACGCTGACGATCGTGGACGCCAAGCGCGGCGACATCGGCTCCACGATGGGTGCCTACGCCGAGGCGTTCCTCGCGGACGGCTCGCCCCTGGCCGGGGACGCGCTCACCGTGTCGCCGTACCTCGGGTTCGGCTCGCTGCAGCCCGCCGTCGACCTGGCCGCCGCCACGGGCCGCGGGCTGTTCGTGCTGTGCCTCACCTCCAACAAGGAGGGCTTCGAGGTGCAGCACGCGCGCACGGAGGGGCCGGAGGGCGTGCTCGGCGGCACGGTGGCGGCCCTGATGGCGGCGCGCGCCGCCGTCCTCAACGCCGGGGCGGAGCCCATGGGTTCGGTCGGCCTCGTGGTGGGCGCGACCATCGGCGACGCGGTCGGCGCGACGGGGACCGACCTGGTGGCCGTCAACGGACCCCTGCTGGCCCCCGGCGTGGGCGCGCAGGGCGCGGGGGAGCGGGAGCTCGCCACGACGTTCGGAGACGCCCGGCGGAACGTGCTGGCGTCGTCGTCCAGGGCGGTGCTGGCTGCCGGACCGGACCCGGATGCGCTGGTGAGGGCCGCACGAGCGGCCGCGAAGGAGGCGACGACCGCCTTGCGGAGCTGAAACTCGTCAGCCGGACAAAGCGCCCTCGATCCTATGGATCGGGGGCGCTTTCGTGTGAAATGTACTAAATGCCATCAGGCAGGGGTGCATGAGTTTTCACGAAGTGGCGTTCTGCGATTGCCGACCACTGAGGCGGTGGCTACTTTCGATGCAGCAGTTCACACCAGACCGGTTGCGGACCAGGTCACGGACTTGGGCATCCGGCCCGAGCGAGGACCGGGTCCGAGCCAGGAGACCGGTCGAGACACGAGTAGGTGACTTGCGTGGCACTACCTCCCCTCACACCCGAGCAACGTGCGGCAGCACTCGAGAAGGCCGCAGAGGCGCGACGCGCGCGGGCAGAGATCAAGAACAAGCTCAAGTACTCGCAGGGTTCCCTCAAGGAGGTCATCGAGCAGGGCCAGAAGGACGACGTCGTGGGCAAGCTCAAGGTCGTCTCGCTGCTCGAGTCGCTCCCTGGGGTCGGTAAGGTTAAGGCCAGGGCGATCATGGAAGAGATCGGGATCGCCGAGACCCGCCGCGTCCGAGGCCTCGGACCGCACCAGTCGGCGGCGCTCATCGAGAGGTTTGGCTGAGATCAGTACGTCACAACTCGCACGGCTGACCGTGCTCGCAGGGCCCACGGCAGTGGGCAAGGGCACGGTATCCGCTGATGTGCGGGACCGTTATCCGCAAGTCTGGCTCTCCGTGTCGGCGACCACCCGGTCGCCGCGCCCGGGCGAGGTGGACGGAGTGCACTACATGTTCGTGTCGCCGGAGGAGTTCGACCGCATGGTCGCTGCCGACGAGATGCTCGAGTGGGCCGTGGTGCACGGTCGTAACCGGTACGGAACACCACGGCGGCCGGTCGAGCAGAAGCTCGCCGCCGGGGTTCCCGTCCTCCTGGAGATCGACCTCCAGGGCGCGCGCCAGGTGCGTGACGCGGTGACGGCCTCGGGCCTTCATGCCCGGTTCGTCTTCCTCGCCCCGCCGAGCTTCGACGAGCTGGTCCGCCGGCTCGTCGGGCGCGGCACCGAGGACTCCGAGGAGCGCGAGCGCCGGCTCGCCACCGCGCGGGTCGAGCTCGCCGCCGAGGCGGAGTTCGACGTCACGATCGTGAACGACGACGTGCACCGCGCGACGGACGAGCTCGTCTCCGTGATGGGTGTGGGCTCCACCACACCTGTCGCGGGCTAGCGGCCGGGCGCCTCGCCCGGCGCCGGCGAGCGACGCCCCTGAGCAACACCTCCGAGCGATACCCCCGGGCGATAGAGCAGGTAGACTCATCCCTCGGACTTCTGCAGTACATCAGCCCGCCACCTCAGACTTCTGGAGCTTCACCATGGCCGGAACCGTCGCCGCCCCCGAGGGCATCACCGACCCGCCGATCGACGAGCTGCTCGAGCGCATCGACTCGAAGTACGGCCTCGTGCTGTACGCGTCCATGCGCGCCCGTCAGATCAACGCGTACTACTCGCAGCTGAACGAGGGCCTCCTGGAGAACGTGGGCCCCCTCGTCGAGACCCGCAACCAGGAGAAGCCCCTCTCCATCGCGATGCGCGAGATCACCCAGGGCCTGCTCACCATCGAGGAGGTCGACCCGGCGGAGGTTCAGGCGCAGGCCGACGCCGCCGCGGCCGCCAAGGCCGAGCAGTCGCTGCCCGACTTCCCGGCCTGACCGGTCCCGACGAGCGGTTCCAGAGCTTCCCGATGAGCTTGTCGTCGAGCGTGCCGGAGGGCGACCACCGATGAGGATCCTCCTCGGCGTGACCGGGGGGATCGCCGCGTACAAGGCGGTGCTCCTGCTGCGCCTCCTGCGCGAGCAGGGGCACGCCGTGCGCGTGATCCCCACGCGCGCCGCCCTTCAGTTCGTGGGCGCCCCTACCTTCGAGGCGCTGTCGGGCGAGCCGGTCAGCACCGAGGTGTTCGACGACGTGCCCGGCGTGCAGCACGTGGCGCTGGGCAAGGGCGCCGACCTCGTGATCGTCGCCCCGGCGACCGCCGACTTCATGGCGCGCGCCGCCGCCGGCCTGGCCGACGACCTGCTGACCACCACGCTGCTGGCGGCCCGCTGCCCCGTGGTGCTCGCCCCGGCCATGCACACCGAGATGTGGGACCACCCCGCGACGCGGGCCAACGTGGCCACGCTCCGCCAGCGCGGCGTGCGCGTGATCGAGCCGGCGTCGGGCCGCCTGACCGGCGTCGACACCGGTCCCGGCCGGCTGCCCGAGCCGGAGGACATAGCGCGCGAGGCGCTCTCGCTGGTCTCGCCTTCGCTGGTTGACCCCACGCTGGTTGACCCCACGCTGGTCGAGCCTGTCGAGACCCCCGAGCCGCAGGATCTCGCCGGCCGCCGCGTGGTCATCTCCGCGGGCGGCACCCGGGAGCCCATCGACCCGGTGCGGTTCATCGGCAACCGGTCCAGCGGCCGGCAAGGCATCGCGCTCGCGCAGGCCGCCGCCGCGCGCGGCGCCGACGTGACACTGATCGCGGCGAACCTCGCCCAGGACGTGACCGACCAGGTCGAGGCAGCGCCGGTCGGGTCCGGGCCGGTCGGGTCAGCGCGGACCGCTGCGGGCCAGCCGCCCTGCGCCGTCGTGCGGGTCGAGTCGACGGCCGAGCTGCGGGACGCGGTCCGGGCCGCCGGCGTCGCCGCGGACGTCGTGGTGATGGCCGCCGCCGTCGCCGACTTCCGCCCCGCCTCCACGCCAGAGGCCAAGATCAAGAAGGTGCCCGGTCAGGGCCCCGCGCCGATCGAGCTCGTCGAGAACCCGGACATCCTGGCGGAGCTCGCCCACGAGCGGCTGCGGGCCGGCCAGGTGGTCGTCGGCTTCGCGGCCGAGACCGGCGACGAGTCCGGCAGCGTGCTGGAGCACGGCCGCACCAAGGCACGGCGCAAGGGCGCCGACCTGATCGCGGTGAACGCCGTCGGCTCCGGGCGCGGGTTCGGCACCGAGGGCAACGAGGTCACCATCCTGGACGGGGCCGGCGACGTCGTCGGGCAGGCGTCCGGGTCGAAGCGCGAGGTGGCGGACGCCGTCTGGGACGCTGTCGTCAAGCTGCTGCCGTGACCGGGCCTCTCATGATCTGGCCTCTCATGATCAGGACCAGCCATGATCGGGCCCCAGCCACGATCAAGACGCTGCAGTGACTCCCGTCTCACCTTTCAGGATCGACTGTTCGCTGTGCGAGACCGTAGGCTGGTGGGCATGAGCGAGCTGCGTCTGTTCACGTCCGAGTCCGTGACCGAGGGTCATCCGGACAAGGTGTGCGATCAGATCAGTGACGCGATCCTCGACGCGCTGCTGGAGCAGGACCCGACGTCGCGCGTGGCGGTCGAGACCATGGTCACCACCGGCCTGGTGCACGTCGCGGGCGAGGTCACCACCGAGGCTTACGTCGAGATCCCGCAGATCGTGCGGGACGTGGTGCGCGGGATCGGCTACACGTCCTCCACCATCGGGTTCGACGCCGACTCGTGCGGCGTGTCGGTGTCGATCGGGCAGCAGTCGCCCGACATCGCGCAGGGCGTCGACAAGGCGCTCGAGATGCGGGACGACACCAGCGACCTCGACCCGATGGACGCCCAGGGCGCCGGCGACCAGGGCCTCATGTTCGGCTACGCGTCCGACGAGACGCCGTCGTACATGCCGGTGGCCGGGTGGCTGGCGCACCGCCTCTCGGAGCGGCTGGCCGCGGTACGCAAGTCGGGCGAGGTGCTGGGCCTGCGGCCGGACGGCAAGACCCAGGTCACCGTCGGGTACGACGGCGACCGCCCCGTCGCGATCGACACGGTGGTGCTCTCCACGCAGCACGACGCCGACGTCCAGCAGGAGAAGCTGCACGTCGAGGTGGCCGAGCACGTGATCGCCCCCGTGCTGGAGATCGCGGGCCTGGAGTGGTCGGGCGCCAAGCAGTTCGTGAACCCGACCGGCAAGTTCGTCATCGGCGGCCCGCAGGGCGACGCGGGCCTGACGGGCCGCAAGATCATCGTCGACACCTACGGCGGCATGGCGCGGCACGGCGGCGGGGCGTTCTCGGGCAAGGACCCCTCGAAGGTGGACCGGTCCGCGGCGTACGCGATGCGCTGGGTGGCCAAGAACGTGGTCGCGGCGGGGCTCGCGCGGCGCTGCGAGGCGCAGGTCGCCTACGCGATCGGCAAGGCGCACCCCGTGGGCCTCTACGTCGAGACGTTCGGCACCGAGACGGTGCCCGTCGAGATGATCACGTCGGCCATCCGCGAGGTGTTCGACCTGCGCCCGGCCGCGATCGTCCGCGACCTCGACCTGCTGCGCCCGATCTACCGCAAGACGGCGACCTACGGCCACTTCGGCCGCGACCTCCCGGACTTCACCTGGGAGCGCATGGACCGCGTGGACGACCTGCTCAGCCTGTTCTGACCTCTCCTGTGCCACGCGCGTCGGGATGTCGGTGGCGCGTGATGGGATAGGGGCGTGAACGGGGACACGGAGCAGGACACGCTGCCGGACGGCGTGCTGCTCGGGCTGGACGAGGTGGGCGCCACGTCCGTGCGCGCCCGCGGCAAGGCCGGGCGCCGGGACCCGCTCGACAACGCCGAGACCAACGGCATCCCCATCACCGAGACGCTCCCGGTGGCGCGGGTCGTGCTCGACCTGCAGCCCGCGCACCTCGACCAGCCGTACGACTACCTGGTCCCGGTCACGATGGCCGACGAGGCGCAGCCCGGCGTGCGCATCAAGGCCCGGTTCGGCCGGCAGGACGTCGCCGGGTACGTCGTGGCACGCCAGGAGACCTCCGACCACGACGGCAGGCTCGTGCCGCTGCGCCGGGTGGTGTCGGGCGAGCGGGTGCTGACGCCGCAGGTGCTGGAGCTGTGCCGCGCCGTCGCCGACCGGTACGCGGGCACGCTCGCCGACGTGCTGCGCCTGGCCCTGCCACCGCGGCACGCGCGGGTCGAGAAGGAGCCGTCGGACAAGGGGCCGTCGGACAGGGAGCCGTCCGAGAAAGAGCCGTCGGAGAGAGAGCCGTCGACACAGGTCGAGCCGTCCATGGTGGTCGAGCCCGTCGAGACCCCCGCAGCCGAGCCTCAGCAGCCCTCCGCCTGGGCCCCCTACCGCGGGGGCGAGGCGTACCTGCGCCGGATCCAGGCGGGCGAGGCGCCGCGGGCCGTGTGGTCCGCGCTGTCGGGCGTGGGCACGGGCCTCGGCGTGGGCGTGGGCGTGGACATGGACAAGGGCACCGGCGACGACGGCACGCCGCACTGGGCGGCCGCCGTCGCCCAGGCCGTGCGGGCGTGCACGGCGGGCGGGCGCGGGGCGCTCGTCGTCGTGCCGGACGCCCGGGACGTGGCGCGGGTGAGTGCCGCCCTGACGGGCGCGGGGCTGGGGGCGGACGACGTCGTGCGGCTCCTCGCGGACGACGGGCCCGCTCCCCGCTACCGTGCGTTCCTGCGGGCGCTGCGCGGGGCCGCCCGGGTGGTGGTCGGCACGCGGGCCGCGATGTTCGCGCCGGTCGCCGACCTCGGCCTGGTGGTCCTGTGGGGCGACGGCGAGGAGACGCTGGCCGAGCCGCACGCCCCGTACCCGCACGCCCGGGACGTCCTGGCGCTGCGCGCGGAACGGGAGGACGCGGCATTCCTGCTGGGGTCGCCCGGCCGGACGGTGCAGGCGCAGGCGATGCTGGCCTCGGGCTGGGCCCGCGAGCTGGCGGCGGCGCGGGACGTGGTGCGGGCCCGTGCGCCGCGCGTGCGGGCGCTCACGTCCGTGGAGCTCGCGCGCGACGGAGCGGCCGCGGCCGCCCGGCTGCCGTCGGCCGCCTGGAAGGCCGCCCGGGACGCCCTGGAGCACGGCCCGGTGCTGGTGCAGGTGCCGCGGTCGGGCTACCTGCCCGTCGTGGCGTGCTCGCGCTGCCGGGTCGCCGCCCGCTGCGGCCATTGCCACGGCCCGCTGGGCCTGCCGCACGCCGACGGCGCGCCCCAGTGCACCTGGTGCGGCCGGCTCGCGGGCGGCTGGCACTGCGAGGAGTGCGGCTGGACGGGCCTGCGGTCGGTCCGCGTCGGCTCGGCGCGCACCGCCGAGGAGCTGGGGCGCGCGTTCACGGGCGTGCCGGTGCGGCTGTCGTCGGCGTCGGCCCCCGGCGGGGTGCTCGACGCCGTCCCCGCGACGCCCGCGCTCGTCGTGGCGACCCCGGGGGCCGAGCCGGTCGCCGCGACCGGGTACGCCACGGCGCTGCTGCTCGACGCCGCCGTGATGACGGGCGGCACCGGCCTCGCCGCCGGCACGGAGGCGCTGCACCGCTGGCTGGCGGCCGCGTCGCTGGTGCGTCCCGGGCCGCAGGGGCAGGTGCTGCTCGTCGGCGACGGCGCCCCCGGCCCGACCCAGGCCCTGGTCCGCTGGGACCCGGCCGGCTTCGCGGCGCGCGAGCTCGACGAGCGGGCCGAGCTGCACCTGCCGCCGGCGGTCCGGGTCGCCGCGGTGACGGGGGACCGGACGGCGGTCGACGCCGTCGTCGCGCGGGTCGGGCTGCGCGAGGACCCGGGAACGGGGTCGGGCGTGCTCGGTCCGGTCGAGGTCGACCCGGACGCGATGGGGCGCGGACCAGGCGGGCGCGGTGCGGGGGCGCCGTCGGGCAGCAGAGGGGGTTCGGCAGGCCGGATCGCCGTGCAGGCCCTGGACCTGCCCGTACGGACCGTGCTGCGCGTACCGCTCGCCCAGGGCGACGAGCTCGCCCGTAGGCTCAAGGCGAGCCTCGCCGTCCGCTCCGCGCGCCGCGAGGGCGGGACCGTCCGTGTACAGCTCGACCCGAAGGAGATGCTGTGAGTTCTGCCGATCCTGTGACCGACCCGACCAGCCCGACCGACCCGACCCACCCGGCTAGCCCCGCGATCGACACCGTCGTGTACGACTTCGGGAACGTGCTGATCGGCTGGGACCCGTTCGGCCCCTACCCGGACCGGCCGCAGGCCGAGATCGAGGCGTTCTTCGAGGCCGTGGACTTCGGCTCGATCAACCACGCGGCCGACGCGGGGACGCCGTACGCGGTACTGCTGGAGCGTGTGGAGCGCACCCGCCCCGACCTGGTCGCCGACCTGCGCCGGTACGTGGAGCACTACGAGATGTCGCTGACGGGACCGATCGAGGGGTCGGCGGAGCTGGTCGCCGAGCTGAAGGGCCTCGGCCTGCGGCTCTACGGGCTGACCAACTGGCAGGCAGAGACCTTCCACAGCGCCGAGCCCGCCGCACCCGCGATCGGGCTGATGGACGACGTCATCGTGTCCGGCCGCGAGGGCATGGCCAAGCCCGACCGGCGCATCTTCGAGCTCGCCATCGAGCGGTTCGGGGTCGACCCGTCCCGCGCCGTCTTCGTGGACGACAAGGCGGTCAACGTGGACGCGGCGCGCGGCGTCGGGTTCCGCGGCGTGGTGTTCACCTCCACGGACGCGCTCCGCAAGGACCTGCGCGCCCTGGGGCTCCCGGTCGCGGAGTAGGCCGAGCGGAGGGGGCCGAGCGTGGTGTGCCGAGCGACACGGCCCGTGCGCACCGCCCCACACCGCGTCGTCGGGCCACCGAACCTAGACTGGCCCGGTGCGTCTTCTCTTCGCCGGAACTCCCGAACCCGCCGTCGCCTCGCTGGAGGCCCTGCTCGCCTCGCGCCACGAGGTCGTGGCCGTCCTGACCCGCGCCGACGCGCCGTCGGGCCGCGGCCGCAAGCTCACACCGAGCCCCGTGCGCGCCCGGGCGGAGGAGGCCGGGATCCCCGTCATCACCGATGTCCCGCGCGGCGACGAGTTCATCGCGCACCTGCGCGAGCTGGAGATCGACGCCGCCCCCGTCGTCGCCTACGGGCACATCCTGCGCCCCGCCGTGCTCGCCGTGCCCCGCCTCGGCTGGGTCAACCTGCACTTCTCCGTGCTGCCCGCCTGGCGCGGCGCAGCCCCCGTGCAGCGCGCCGTCATCGCCGGCGACGAGGTCACGGGCGCCACCACATTCCTCCTGGACGAGGGCATGGACACCGGACCCGTGCTCGGCACGGCCACCGAGACCATCCGCCCCACCGACACGTCCGGCGACCTCCTCGGCCGCCTCGCCATCTCCGGCGCCGAACTGCTCGTGGCCACCCTCGACGCCCTCGAGGACGGCACCCTCCAGCCGCAGCCCCAGCCCGCCGACGGCGTCTCCATCGCCCCCAAGCTCACCACCGACGACGCCCGCGTGGCCTGGACCGACCCGGCGCTCGCGGTCGACCGTCTCGTGAGGGGCTGCACACCCGCGCCCGGCGCGTGGACGGTGCTGCCGGACGGGTCCCGGCTCGGGCTCGGGCCGGTCTCGCCACGTCCTGAGGTCACCGACCTGCTGGCCGGCGAGGTGCGCGCCCTGAAGCGCGAGGTCCTGGTCGGCACCGCCACCTACGCGGTCGCGCTGGGCGAGGTGCGGCCCGTCGGCAAGAAGGCGATGCCCGCGCCCGACTGGGCCCGCGGCGCGGGGCGACAGCTCGTCGAGGCGGGCCTCGTGCTCGACGCGTCGACGTCGGAGGCCTCGGCGACAGGTGCCGCGGTGACCGGTGCCGGGGTGACAGGTGCCGCGACACCGGACGGGTCGGCGACGGGCACCTCGACACCTGACGGCGCGACGTCGGGCTCTGCGACGTCGGGCTCTGCGACGTCGGGCACCACGGAGGTGTCCGCATGAGCGGGTACGAGGGCGACGGCGGCTCGGGCGACAGCGGTTCGCGCGAGGGCAGCGCACGTGGCGGCGGGCGGAGCTTCGACGACGACCGGCGCAACTCCTCCGGGCGCCAGCGCTCCGCATCGCGGTCCCGGGGCGGCGACCGGCCCCGCACCTCGCAGGCGCCGTCCGAACGTCGCAAGCGCACCGACCCGGCCCGGATGGCCGCGTTCGACGTGCTGCGCGAGGTCGACGAGTCGGACGCCTACGCGAACCTGGTACTGCCTCCGCTGCTGCGCGAGCGGCACATCCGCGGTCGCGACGCCGGCTTCGCGACCGAGCTGACCTACGGCACGCTGCGCCTGCGTGGCCGGTACGACGCCATCCTGGCGACCTGCGTGGACCGCCCCCTGCCCGGCCTGGACCCGGCGCTGCTGGACGTCCTACGGCTCGGCGCGCACCAGGTCCTCGGCATGCGCGTGCCGGTGCACGCCGCGGTCTCCGAGACGGTCGGGCTCGCGCGCAACCGCGTGGGCGCCGGGCCGGCGCAGATGGTCAACGCGGTGCTGCGCCGGGTGTCGGAGCGCCCGCTGGAGGAGTGGCTGTCCATCCTCGAGAAGGAGGCGCCGGACGCCCTGACCGGCCTCGCGGCCACCGAGTCGCACCCGCTGTGGATCGCGCGCGCCCTGCGCGAGGCGCTGGTCGGCAACGGGCGCAGCGTGGACGAGATCGGGGACCTGCTGGCCGCCGACAACGCCTCGCCGCGCGTCATGCTGGTGGCTCGTCCGGGCCTGGTGGACGTGTCCGACGAGGATGCCTGGGGCGACGTCGACCTGGTCGCCGGCCGCTGGGCGCCCACCGCGCTGCGGCTGGAGGGCTCGGACCCGTCGGGGATCCCCGCGATCCGGGAGGGCCGCGCCGGCGTGCAGGACGAGGGCTCCCAGCTCGTCACGCTCGCCCTCGCTGGGGTGCCCCTGAGCGGTGCTGCGTCTGGGAGTGCTGCGTCTGCGAGCGCCGCGTCCGACGGTGCCGCGGTGTCGGATGGCGCTGTGCCGGACAGCGGGGCCCGCGAGCGCTGGCTTGACCTGTGCGCAGGTCCGGGCGGCAAGGCGGCCCTGCTGGGAGCGCTGGCCGCGCAACGCGGGGCGACGCTGGTCGCCAACGAGGTGGCGCCCCACCGAGCCCGCCTGGTCGCGGGCGCCCTGGCGGCCCTGCCCGACGGCGTGGTCGAGGAGGTCCGTACCGGCGACGGGCGTGAGGTCGGCGCCGACGAGCCGGGCGCCTACGACCGCGTGCTCGTCGACGCGCCGTGCACCGGTCTGGGCGCGCTGCGCCGTCGGCCCGAGAGCCGGTGGCGGCGGACGCCGTCGGACCTCGGCGCACTCACCGGGCTGCAGCGCGAGCTGCTCGCCTCGGCGCTGGACGCCGTCCGGCCCGGGGGAGTGGTCGCGTACGTGACGTGCTCGCCGCACCTGGCCGAGACGCAGCTCGTGGTGTCGGACGTGCTGAAGAAGCGGTCCGACGTCGAGCGGCTCGACACGCCCGGCGTCCTGCGCTCGGTGGTGCGCGCCGACAGCGCGGCCGAGATCCCGCTGTCGGACCGTGATGACGTGCAGCTCTGGCCGCACGTGCACGGCACGGACGCGATGCACCTGACGCTGCTGCGGCGCACGACCTAGGGCCTGCCTACGATGGGGTGACGGGGGTGCGATGGTGAGCGTTGAGTGGCAGTTGGTCGAGTCAGGTCCGGCGGACGCCGAACACACCGTGCTGTTGCTGCCCGGCGGCATGTGCAGCGCGCGCTCGTATCTGGAGCTGATGCAGCAGCCCAGCCTGTCCGGGCTGCGGCTGGTGGCGGCGACGATGCCCGGACAAGCAGGCGCGCCGTCCCCGGACGACTACAGCCACGAGGCCTATGGGCGAATGACAGCGGACCTCGTGGCCAAGACGGGTGCGGAGGTCGTCGTCGGGTTCAGCCTGGGCGCCAACGCGGCGCTGGAGATGGCGGAGAAGAACCTGTTCACCGGCCCGATGGTGCTGCTTGGCATCAGCTTGTCGTTGCCGGACGAGTCCGCGGTCTTCATCAACGTCATCCGATTGTCCAGAGCGCTCGGCAGCCTGCCGCTGGCGTTGATGAAGAACGCCGCGGAGTCGATGGTGAAGGGCATACCGGTGCCGCCCGAGCGGCGGGCGGAGCTCGCCGCGGACTTCCGCAGGACCAGCACGCGGGACATGCGTCTCGGACTTCGTGAATACCTGAAGTGGCTGAAGAGCGGCGAGGACCACGCCGCGATGCTGTGCCGCTCGGGCGTCCCGACGTGGGTCGTCCACGCCGAGAAGGGCGACGGCGGGCTCACCGGCGCCGAGCGGCGCACGCTGGAGGCGTGCTCCACGGTCAAGGTCGTGACGGTTCCGGGCAGTGTGTTCTTCCTGCCGAACGAGGTACCCGACCAGATCGCGTCTGTCGTCAACGATGCCGTCGGCGCGCTGAACGCGTGATTCCAGAGCCGGAGGTTGCGCGGGTCAGACGCCGGTCGGCGGCCACACCCCGATGATCAGGGCCATGACCAGGATCGTGACCAGCTCGTGCGCCAGGTTCAGGGTGGTGAGCGCGGGCGGGCGGCCCTCGAAGGCGTCGTGCGTGATCATGCGGGCGGCCGTGAACCCGATCCAGAGCAGGACGGCGGTCACGACGGCGGAGGTGAAGAAGCTCCCCTCGTAGAACTCCCACGAGATGTAGACGGCGCCGGCCAGCACCCACGCGGTCAGGAAGCTGACGATGACCGTAATGACGATGGGCCAGATCCCTGCGGCACTGGCCGCCTCGGGGTCCACCTTCGCGAGCTTCATCCAGCGGTTGCCGAACGTCCTGGGCGTGTACCAGAGCGAGCCCACGACCATCGTCGACAGCGTGGCCGCGATCACTGCCCAGTAGTTCACTTCGGGGATCATCTGTGCTCCCGGTCTGTTGGTCGGGTCCTACGCTGGCATCATGGCAGCCCTCATCGCCCCCAGCATCCTCTCCGCCGACTTCGCGAACCTCGAGCGTGACCTCGGCCGGATCGCCGACGCCGACTACGCGCACGTCGACGTCATGGACAACCACTTCGTGCCGAACCTGACGCTGGGGCTGCCGATCTTCGAGCGGCTCGCGAAGGTGTCGCCGATCCCGCTCGACGCGCACCTCATGATCGAGAACCCCGACCGGTGGGCGCCGGCGTTCGCGGAGGCCGGGGCGGCGTCGGTCACCTTCCACGCCGAGGCGGCGCAGGCGCCGGTGCGCCTGGCGCGCGAGCTGCGCAAGCTCGGGTCGCGGGCGGGCGTGGCGCTGCGGCCGGCGACGCCGGTGGAGCCCTACCTCGACCTGCTCGCCGAGATCGACATGATCCTCGTGATGACCGTCGAGCCTGGTTTCGGCGGGCAGTCCTTCATCGACGGCACGCTGCCGAAGATCCGGCGTGCGCGCGAGGCCGTGAGCGAGTCCGGCCTCGACGTCTGGATCCAGGTCGACGGGGGAGTGTCCCGCGACACGATCGAGCGGGCCGCCGATGCCGGGGCGAACGTCTTCGTGGCGGGCTCCGCGGTCTACGGGGCCGCGGACATCCCGGCGGAGATCGCGACGCTGCGCGAGCTGGCGAGCAAGCACACGCACTGAGCCGCGCCGGGCGGGGCAGAGATTGGTCCGCTGCGACCACACGATCTCGCATGGATCCGGGCCAGAGTCCAGGCAAGATCGTGTGGTGGAAGCGGACCTCCCTGACGGCTGTCCGCGCCCGCGCTCTGGTGGATAAAAAGTGTGCCAAGCGCGCCGCAGACCCGGACCACCAACCCTCCACCTCACCACCAGCCCCGAACGGGGAGCCCGGCCTCGTACTTTCGCCTGATCCGGCGGCCCGCCCGGCCCTCGTAGCATGAGCCCGTGTCCGCCATCCGCTCGGTCTGGGACGAGCCCCCGCCCGCTGATCCGCCGGCGCGGGTCTGGCGGGACTGGGCTCTGGTGGGAGTGGTGGTCCCGGCCGTGGTGATCGAGGGCCTGGTGCGGCCCGACCTGCCGTGGCGCTGGCTGCAGGTTGCCGCGGCGCTGGTCCTGGTCCCGACGCTGCTCTGGCGCCGGACGCATCCGCTGCTGCCCGTGGTGGCCACGACAGTGGTCTCGACCGCGGTGATGCTCGTGATGGGGAGCGACGGCGACCTGATCACGGCGGTGTACGGCGCGGTCCTGGTCTACGCGCTGTTCCGATGGGGGAGCGGTCGGCAGGCCGTCGTCGGGGCCGGGCTCCTGGCCGCGGCGCTCGGCCTGACCTGGGCGCTGGGGAACGCTACGGGTGCCGAAACGCTGGGCGGGGCATCTGTCGTCGCGATGCTGGGCGCTACCGGTCTGGCGGTCCGCTTCCGGTCCACGGCCCGGGTGCGCGCGCTCGCGCAGGCGCGGGCCCAGGAGCGCGAGCGCATAGCCCGGGACATGCACGACATCGTCGGACACCACGTCTCCGGCATCGCCGTCCGGGCGCAGGCCGGACTCGCCCAGGCGGAGGCGCGGCGCGGCCGTCGCGGCGGGGGGGACGGCGGAGACCCGCTGGAGGCCGCGCTGCGCGTCATCGAGGGCGAGGCGAAGCAGACACTCGTCGAGATGCGCGCCCTGGTCCGCGCGCTGCGCGAGGACGAGCAGGTTGCGGATGGTTCGGCGATCGCGGCCAGTTCGGCCGGCACGGCCCGGGTCCCCACCGCGCCCGCGGGTCTCAGCACCGGCGGCAGAGCGAGCTCCGCAGCCGGTTCCGGTGCCGGACCCGGCCACAGCTCGAGCACCGGAACCGGCAACAGCCTGAGCGCAAGCGCCGTCGGTCCCGGCCCGCAGGCCGCCGACGTCGTCCGGCTCGCCGCCGGTCCGCCGTCGCCCGTGGTCGTCACGGTTCAGGGCGAGGTCGGAAGCGTACGGGCCGACGTCGGCGCGGCGGCCTACCGCATCGCGCAGGAGTCGGTCACCAACGCGCGCCGCCACGCCCGCGGCCGGACGCGGGTCGACGTCGCCCTCACGGTCGAGGCCGGCTCCCTCCGGCTGCGCGTCTCCGACGACGGGGAGCCACTGACCTCGCCGTTCGTGCCCGGGAACGGGATCGCCGGGATGCGGGTACGCGCCCGGGAGCTGGGCGGCGACGTCACCGCCGGTCCCGTGCCGTCGGGCGGATGGGTCGTGGAGGCCTTTCTCCCGCTGACGGGCGGGCGCCCGTGACCGGCCCGACGCCGGGGCCCGGTCCGGACCGCCCTGGGGACCGCCCGGCGGACCGCGCCCTGACCGTCCTGGTCGCGGACGACCAGGAGATCGTCCGCACGGGCCTCAGCATGATCCTCGGCGTCCAGGACGGCATCGAGGTGGTCGGCGAGGCGGCGGACGGCGCCGCGGCCGTCGAGCTAGCGCGCCGCCTCCGGCCCGACGTCTGCCTGTTCGACATCCGGATGCCCGTGCTCGACGGCATCGAGGCGACCCGGGCGCTGGCCGGCCCGGGAGTCGTCGATCCGCTCGCCGTCGTCGTCATCACGACGTTCGACCTGGACGAGTACGTCTACGCGGCCCTCCGGGCGGGCGCGCGGGGCTTCCTGCTCAAGGACGCCGGCCCCGCGCTCCTCGCCCAGGCCGTGCGCGCCGCCGCCGTCGGCGACGCCTTGATCGCGCCGAGCATCACGACACGCCTGCTCAGGGCCTTCGCCGACGTCGGACCCGCCGCGCCACCCGCGCAGCCCCTCGACCCGCTGACCGCGCGCGAGGAGGAGGTGCTCCGGGCCGTCGCACGCGGCCTGACCAACACCGAGATCGCGCGCGAGCTCTTCGTCACCCTGAGCACCGTCAAGTCGCACGTCGCGAACCTCATGACGAAGGTCGGAGCGCGCAACCGCGTCGAGGTCGCGCTCTGGGCCTACGACACGGGGCGCGTGCGGACCGGCGGCTCCTGAACTGAGCCTGACCGGGTTGGTCCCGACTGGGTTGGTCCCGACCAGGTCGTTCCCGACCCGGCTGGTCCTGACCGGGCTCCGGCCCCGTAGCACGGCTCGTACTTTCGGCCGGGAGCAGCCCGGTCCACGGGCCCATGACCAGCCCGTACCCAGCCAGGCACGCTCGACACATGACAATCTCCCAGACGACGACCAAGCCCACGAGTCGTCGCGAATGGCTCGTCCCGGCGGGTCTGCTCCTCCTGGCGGCCGTCCCGGCACTCGCCGGATCCGTGCGGCTCACCGAGCTGGCCTCGGATCCCGTGGTCACCGCGGAGAACGCGCGCTTCGTGGCCCAGCCCCTGCCTGTCATCGTGCACATCATCTGCGTGACGACCTACAGCTTGCTCGGCGCGTTCCAGTTCGTGCCGAGCCTGCGCCGACGACGCTGGCATCGGCTCGCCGGCCGGGTCCTCGCGCCGGCAGGCCTCGGCGTCGCGCTGACCGGCCTCTGGATGACCACGTTCTACGACCTGCCGGCCCACGACAACCTGGTCGTCAACGGGGCGCGCTACGTGGTCGGCACCGCCATGGCCGTGTCGATAGTCCTGGGTGTGCGGGCGGCGCTGCGCCGCGACTTCGTGAGCCACCCGGCCTGGATGATGCGGGCGTACGCGCTGGCGATGGGCGCCGGGACGCAGGCGCTGCTGCTCGGGCCGTACATGGCCATCGTCGGCACCATGAGCACGGCGGCCTACGCGACCGGGATGGTCGCGGCCTGGGTCATCAACGTGGCCTTCGCGGAGTGGCTGATCCGACGGCGCAGGACGAGCGGCAGGGTGTGACGCAGACCATGGCCGGGGCTCTCGCGAGTTGTGGCATGCTGACAGGCAGCAGTACGCACACACGTGCTCCGGGGTCGGTGTAATTCCGAGCCGGCGGTGACAGTCCGCGACCCGCGTCTCCCGCAAGGGGGACCGGTTGACCTGGTGGAACTCCAGGACCGACGGTGAAAGTCCGGATGGGAGGAAGCACGTGCGGCGCCGCCGTCCCCTGGGGCGGGTGTGCCGTGACGTCGTGCGCGCGGGCAGGGCCTTCAGGCCTGGTCCGCGTACCCGTCGTCCACCCCGGAGCGCCGAAGCTCGGGGAGGACAGCATGACTCAGGCACCGCAGGGCCGCGCCGTGGCGCGCGCGGCGACGCTCACCGCACCGCCCACCGCACCGCCCGCCGTCGAGGCAGCCATGCGCCGCGCCCTCGCACTGGCCGCGCAGGGCCCGGCGTACGGCCCGAACCCGCGCGTCGGCTGCGTGCTCCTCGACCCGGGCGGCCGCCCGGTCGCCGAAGGCTTCCATCGCGGCGCCGGCACGCCCCACGCGGAGGCGGCGGCGCTGGCCGCGGCCCGGGCGCAGGGCATCGACCCGCGGGGCACGACGGCGGTGGTGACGCTCGAACCGTGCGCCCACCAGGGCCGCACCGGGCCCTGCGCGGACGCCCTGATCGAGGCCGGCGTCGCCGTCGTGCACGTCGCGGTCGGCGACCCGAATCCGGTGGCGACGGGCGGAACGGCCAAGCTGCGGGCCGCGGGGATCGAGGTCACCATGGGCACCCTCGCGGACGAGGGCGAGGAGCTGCTGCGCCCCTGGCTGCACGCCGTGCGCACCGGGCGCCCCTACGTGACGCTGAAGCTCGCCACCAGCCTGGACGGCCGGGTCGCCGCCGCCGACGGCACCAGCCGCTGGATCACCGGCCCGCAGGCCCGCACGCACGCCCACACCATCCGCGCGCAGGTCGACGCGATAGCCGTCGGCTCGGGGACCGCCCTGACCGACGACCCGTCGCTCACCGCCCGGACCGTCGACGGCGGCCTCGTCGGGCACCAGCCGCTGCGGGTGGTGCTCGGCCGCCGCACGGTGCCCGACGACGCCCGCCTGCGCGGGCCCGGCGGCCCCCTGCTGCAGCTGCCCGGCCACGATCTGGACGCAGCGCTGCGGGAGCTCGCCGAGCGCGAGGTGCGGCACCTGCTCGTGGAGGGCGGGCCCACCCTGGCCACGGCCCTGCTGGCCGCAGACGCGGTCGACGAGCTCCACGCCTACGTCGCCCCGGTGCTGCTCGGCGCGGGCGCCACCGCCGTCGGCGACCTCGGCGTGACCACCATCGGCGAGGCCGCGCGCTTCGCCACCCACGACGTGACCCGGCTGGGCGACGACATGTTGCTGGTCGCGCACACCGTCGCGCACACCAAGGAGGAGATCTGATGTTCACCGGAATCGTTGAGGAGCTCGGCTCGGTCGTCGCGCTCGACCGGCCCGGCGGCGACGCCGGCTCCGACGCGGGCGCAGCGCCCGACGCCGTCCTGACCGTCGCGGGCCCGCTCGCCACGTCGGACGCCCGGCCGGGCGACTCGATAGCCGTGGACGGCGTGTGCCTGACCGTCACCTCGGTGCTGCCCGGGGCGGACGGGAACGGCGGCGCGTTCGTCGCCGAGGTGATGCCGGAGACCCTCCGCCGCACCTCGCTCGGCGCCCTCGTCCCGGGCACCCCGGTGAACCTGGAGCGCGCGCTCCCGGCGGACGGCCGGCTGGGCGGGCACGTGGTCCAGGGGCATGTCGACGGCGTCGCGACGCTGGCGCGCCGCACCCCCGGCCCGCGCTGGGACGACCTCGAGTTCTCCGCGCCCGCCGCCCTGACCCGGTACGTCGCGGAGAAGGGGTCCATCGCGCTGGCGGGGGTCTCGCTGACCGTGACCTGGGTGTCGGACGACGGCTTCGGCGTGTCGCTCATCCCGACCACGCTCGCCGCGACGACGCTCGGCCGGCTCGTCCCGGGCGACGTCGTGAACGTGGAGGTCGACGTGCTCGCGAAGTACGTCGAGCGGCTGATGGCGACCGGTGCGGTCGCCCAGCCGGCGACGACGGCCGCCGTCGGCGACCTGGCGACCGGAGCGGCACGATGAGCGCGGGCAGCACCGTGCGCGCCGCGGATGTCGTGGGCCCTGTGGACGCTGCGGACGAGAACTCAGCCTCGGCCGGTACGAGCGCCGTCGTCCCGGGGACCCCGGGTGAGCCGGGCACGGGCGTGGTGGAGCGCGCCCTCGCCGAGCTCGCCGCCGGGCGACCGGTCCTCGTGGCCGACGACGCCGGCCGGGAGAACGAGGTGGACGTCGTCCTCGCCGCGAGCGCCGCGACGGCCGAGTGGGTGGGCTGGACGGTCCGGCACTCGTCGGGCTACCTCTGCGCGCCGATGCCCGCGCACCGCGCGGACGCGCTGGAGCTGCCGCTGATGGTCGAGCGCAGCGAGGACCCGCGGGGGACGGCATACACGGTGTCGGTGGACGCCGCCGTGGGCGTGACGACGGGAATCTCCGCGGCGGACCGGGCGCGGACGCTGCGGGTGCTGGGCGACCCGGCGTCGGGCGCGCGGGACCTGATCCGGCCCGGGCACGTGCTGCCGCTGCGGGCGCGCGCGGGCGGCGTGCTGGAGCGCGCGGGGCACACGGAGGCCGCGGTGGACCTGGTGCGCCTCGCCGGCAGCGCGAGTGATGGTGCTGGCGCCGGGGACCTGGGCGAGGTGGGCGCCATCGCCGAGCTCGTCCGGGACGACGGCGCGGTGATGCGGCTGCCCGAGGCCCAGGCCCTGGCGCGGGAGGCGGGCCTCGTGGTGCTCACGGTCGCCGATCTGGTGGCGTGGCGCCTGGCGCACGACCCGCTGCCGTCTGGTGGCGCGACGCTGTCCGGTGGCACGACGCCGGTCAAGGCCCGGGTGCACCGGGTCGCCGAGGCGTCGCTGCCCACGCGGTACGGCGACTTCCGGGTCGTGGCGTACCGGGACCTGGTCTCGGGCGCGGAGCACCTCGCGCTGACGCCGGTGGCGCTGTCCGGCCCGCGGCGCGAGGCGCCGGCACGAGGCTCGGCCCACGGCCGGCTGGTGCGCGTGCACTCGGAGTGCCTGACGGGCGACGCCCTGGGCTCCCTGCGCTGCGACTGCGGCCCGCAGCTCGAGGCGTCGTTGGCGGCGGTGGCCGCCGAGGGCGGCGCCGTCGTGTACCTGCGAGGTCACGAGGGCCGGGGGATCGGCCTGGCCGCGAAGATCCAGGCGTACGCGCTGCAGGACACGGGCCGGGACACCGTCGAGGCGAACGTGGACCTCGGGCTGCCGGTGGACGCGCGGGAGTACGGCGCGGCGTCGGCGATCCTGGCGGACATCGGGCTGGACGGCGTGACCCTGCTGACGAACAACCCGGAGAAGGTGACGGGCCTGCGCGAGGCGGGTACGGACGTCGTCGGGCAGCGGGCGCTGGTGGTGGGGCGCGGCGTGCACAACCACCGGTACCTCGAGACTAAGCGGCTGGTGCTGGGGCACCGCATCGACCGGCCGGACGCCGGCGAGCCCGTCCTGAACGATCTGAACGATCTGAACGACCTGAGCGTGAACGGCTTGAACGGCTTGAACGGCCTGAAGAACGTGAACGAGCTCGACGAGGAAGAAGGAGCGTGCGCATGAGCGGGGCCGGAGCACCGAAGGTGACAGTGGACGGGACGGGCCTGCGGGTCGTCGTGATCGCGGCGAGCTGGCACGAGCAGGTGATGGACGGGCTGCTGGCCGGCGCCCGCCGGGCGCTGCGGGCCTCGGGCGCGGACTGGACGGAGGTGCGGGTGCCGGGCTCGTTCGAGCTCCCCGTGGCCGCGGCACGCGCGGCGGCCGGGGGAGCGGACGCCGTCGTCGCGCTCGGGGTGGTGATCCGCGGCGGGACGCCGCACTTCGAGTACGTGTGCTCGGCCGCGACGTCGGGCCTCACGGACGTGAGCGTGCGTACCGGCGTGCCCGTCGGGTTCGGGGTGCTGACGTGCGACGACGAGGCGCAGGCCCTGGACCGGGCCGGGCTGGAGGGCTCGCACGAGGACAAGGGCGCGGAGGCGGTGGAGGCGGCGGTCGCCACGGCGGTGACGCTGCGCGATCTGGTGGTCTCTCCAGTCCTGCGTTAATAGTGTGCCAAGCGTTCTGAACGACACCCAAGGCACCGCCAACCACCGAACCAGAGCCTGCAAGAACCGGCCCCTCGGCACATGAAGGAGATATGAGAACCTCATGTGCCCGGTGGTCGGCATCGCGGATGGCATCAGGATCGGTATCGCGGCGTGTGTCGCGGTCGGCCATGACGACGGCGGTCGTCGTCGCCGTCATGGCGACTGCGACGGCGGGCGGGCTCGCCGGCTGCGCGGCGGCGGAGCCGGCCGGGGGAGCGGAGCCCTCGGGCACGGCGGAGACCCTGGGCGTGACGCAGGACCGGGCGCAGGGCCCGATGGACCCGCCCGGCGTCGCCTGCGTCGACTGGGTGTTCTTCGAGACCCCGGCCGAGGCGGCGTCCGACGCCGGGGCTGTGGTCCGAGGGACCGTCGTGGAGCAGGACGGCACCGCGCAGATGTACGGCGTCGACGCCCACCGCTGGCTGGTCACCGTCGAGGAGGTGCTCGAGCGGCCGGATCCGCCGTCGGGCCGCCCGCAGACCCAGCCCGAGCTCGAGGTCGCGCCGGGCGAGCGCATCGCCGTCGTCTCGACGCCGGAGACGTGCAGCGGCGACGCGTACCCCGAGGGCGACCCGCTCGACCCGCCCTCCGGCGTCGGCGGCGCGGACGGCTCCGTGATCGTCCTGCTGTCCGCAGCGTCCGGGGAAGAGGGCGCGGCCGACGACTACTCCCTGATCACGCCGTTCCAGGGCGTCATCACCCCCGTGGCCGACGGCAGTCTGCCGTCGAAGTGGCCGACGCCATAGCGTCCACGGGGCGGCGACATGGCCGCCACGTGGACGACGGCGGGTAGTGCCCCCGATGCCCGACTAGTCTGAGCCTCGTGAAGACCTTCGAGACCCTGTTCGCCGAGCTGACCGAGAAGGCCGAGACCCGTCCGGCGGGTTCCGGCACCGTGGCCCAGCTGGACGCAGGCGTCCATGCGATCGGCAAGAAGGTCGTGGAGGAGGCCGCAGAGGTCTGGATGGCGGCCGAGTACCAGTCGGATGCCGAGACCGCGGAGGAGATCTCGCAGCTCCTGTACCACCTGCAGGTCCTGATGGTCGCCAAGGGACTGACCCTCGAGGACGTGTACACGCATCTGTGACCCGGCCTCGACGGGCCCGACCACCGCCGGTCGGGCCCGTCGAGAGACCGGGGTCCCGCAGATCCGTCGTACACCCAGAGAGGAACCAACCACATGCTGCGCATCGCCGTCCCCAACAAGGGTGCCCTGTCCGGGCCCGCCTCCGAGATGCTGAGCGAGGCGGGCTACCGCCAGCGCCGGGACCACCGCGAGCTCGTGCTCGCCGACCCCGAGAACGACGTCGAGTTCTTCTTCCTGCGCCCGCGCGACGTCGCGGTCTACGTGGGCACCGGCACCGTCGACGTCGGCATCACGGGCCGTGACCTGATGCTCGACTCGGGCGCGGACGCCATCGAGCACCTCGGCCTCGGGTTCGCCAGGTCCACGTTCCGGTACGCGGCGCCCGCGGGCCTGGGCCAACCCGCCCCGGTGACCCAGGTGAGCGACATCGCGGGGCTGCGCGTGGCGTCGTCGTACACGACGCTCGTGGCCCAGCACCTGGCGAAGCAGGGTGTCGAGCCCGCCGCGATCGTGCACCTGGACGGCGCCGTGGAGTCGAGCGTACGGCTCGGCGTCGCGGACGTCATCGCCGACGTCGTGGAGACCGGCACCACGCTGCGGGCCGCGGGCCTGGAGGTGTTCGGCGACCCGATCCTGCACTCGGAGGCCGTGCTGATCCGGCAGGCGGACGCCGAGGCGCCGGCCGGCCTGGGTATCCTGACCCGCCGCCTGGAGGGCGTCATCACCGCGCGGGAGTACGTGCTGATGGACTACGTGGTCCCCGCCGCGCGGCTCGAGGAGGCCGTGGCGATCACGCCCGGCAAGGAGTCCCCGACCGTCTCGGCGCAGCACCACAGCGACGCCTGCGCCGTCCGCGTCATGGTCCCGCGCCGGGAGACCAACCGGATCATGGACGCGCTGTACGACGTCGGGGCGCGCGCCATCATCGTGACGTCGATCCACGCCTCGCGGCTGTAGGCCTCATGGGTGCGGGGGCGGGCGGGGGAACAGGCAGCGGCGCTACCGGCGAGAGCCGGGGCGATGACCACTTCCGCACCTTCCGCGGCCGCTTCGGCACGCCGATGGCGTACGGGCTGGCCCTGCTGTCGATCGTCGGGTGCACGTTCGTCGCGCTGGCGGCGACCGGCCAGGGTGCGGACGCCGCGAACCGGATAGCGATCATCGTTTTCGGCCTGCTGGGCGGTGTCATCGCCTGGCGGTTCGGCGCGGTGCGCGCCGTCCCGGACCCGGCCGGGCTCACGGTCGTGAACTACGCGTCCAGCCGGCGGCTGGTCTGGGCTGAGATCGTGACGGTCCGGTTCGGGCCGAACGACCCGTGGGTGCACCTGGACCTGGCCGACGGCGACGTGCTCGCCGTCATGGGCATCCAGCGCGCCGACGGCGAGTACGCGATGACCGAGGCCCGCCGCCTGGTGTCGCTCATCTCGGAGCTGGGCGAGGCCCCGGAACCCAACATCGGTCCCGTGAAGTAGAGCGCCTGTCCCGGACACACGCTCTACCTCGGCACCTCATTGATGCCGAGGTAGAGCGTGTGTC